>NZ_JBQKJP010000017.1:0-52844 GCF_052117205.1 Candidatus Agathobaculum pullicola
GTTCGTTCAGCGTCTCTTCTACGCTGCCTCGGACCAGTTCTTTTAGTTGGCCCTTGATTACTTCCTCGTTTAGCTGTACAATTTTCTCAGACATGGTTTACAGACTCCTTTCAGAATGGTGTGTGGTAACTTCATTCTACCAGAGATCTGCAAACCATGTCTCTTTTTATCCTCTATTCAATTTGCGCAACTTATCTTACATTATCCTGTTTGTTCGAGAAATGCCATAGATTAGCGTAAAATTTGTTGATTTTGCCAAACAAATGTTAGAAGAACAGAGTAAATGTGGATAAAGACACAAAAAATACGGAAAAAAAGGAGGCTACTGTGCGTTTTGCACAGTAGCCTTCTTTGGTGTGGATGAATTACTTCACAATTTCCTTGCCGTATTCGTCGTACTCAAAGAAGCCCTTGCCGGTTTTTACGCCCAGCCAGCCTGCACGAACCATCTTACGCATCAGCGGATGCGGACGATACTTCGGATCGCCAGTCTCGCGGTACAGGGTTTCCATGATTGCCAGGTTGACGTCATGACCAACCAGATCAGCGGTGTGGAGCGGGCCGGACTTCATGCCGGCACCCAGCTGCATTGCGATATCAATGTCCGCCGGGGAAGCGATGCCATCGGCAACGATACCCATAGCCTCGTTCATCATCGGGATCAGGATGCGGTTTACCACAAAGCCCGGGCCTTCCTGTACGGTAACCGGGGTTTTGCCCAGAGAAGCCATCAGCTCAAACGCGGTCTTGAAGGTTTCATCCGAGGTCTGGATTGCACGGGTTACCTCAACCAGCTTCATGATCTGAGCCGGGTTGAAGAAGTGGCAGCCGATAACCTTGTCCGAACGCTTAACGGAAGCGGCCAGCTCGGTCGGGGACAGGGCAGAGGTGTTGGTTGCAAAGATCGTGTGTGCCGGGCAGATATCGTCCAGCTCCGCAAGCAGTTCTTTCTTCAGATCCATACGCTCGAGGATAACTTCCATTACGAAGTCAGCATCCGCAGCGGCCTTGCGGTCGACCGAAGTCTTCAGACCAGCCAGCAGCTCATTCTTGTGCTCCTCAGTGATCTTTTCCTTCTTTACCATGAAGGACAGATCGTTGGTGATGGTCTTAACACCGCGATCGAGGAACTCCTGCTTGATATCGATCATGGTTACGTCATGGCCGTTGCTCAAAAATACTTCTGCGATGCGTGCACCCATGTTACCGGCGCCGAATACACAAACTTTCATGATAATATAACCTCTCTCTCACTCTTAACAATGCAAAAAACGGCTTACTTATTCTTAAATTCCTTAGAGGGCTTTTCCTTGTTCTTGTCGAGGAAGTATGCCATGCCGTACTTCTGATCTTCGGTAGCAAAGCACTGACCGAATACGTTGCCTTCAAACTTCAGGGCGGAATTCAGGTCGGTCTGCATGCCGACATTGATGGCTTCCTTGCACAGTGCAACCGCAATCGGAGCCTGCGCTGCAATCTCTTCCGCGAGCTTCATGGCTTCGTCCATCAGGTTTTCCAGCGGATATACGTAGTTGACCAGACCCATTTCCAGCGCCTGCTGTGCGGTGTAGTTGCCGCGGGCCGTATAGATCAATTCCTTAGCCTTGCCCAGACCCACAATGCGAGCCAGACGCTGCGTGCCGCCGCAGCCCGGCGTGATACCCAGACCGACTTCCGGCTGACCGAACAGTGCGTTGTCGGATGCCAGACGGATGTCACAGCTCATGGCAAGCTCGCAGCCGCCGCCCAGGCAGAAACCGTTGATAGCCGCGATAACCGGACGCTTAAAGTTTTCGATCTTCCAGCAGACACGGTTGGCGTCGTTGCCAAAGAACTTGCCTTCTTCCACGGTCATGGTAGACATCTGCGAAATGTCGGCGCCGGCAACAAAGGAGTTGACCGTCTTGCCCTTCTTGTTGACCATAGAGGAGCCGGTCAGGACAACGCAGTATACGTCGTCCATCTTGCCGACTTCATCAAACGCTTCTTCCAACTGGGCATACATATCGGTGGAAAGCGCGTTCATGGCCTGCATATGCTCGATCTTGACGACCGCTACATGGCCCTTTTTCTCAACTACTACATCAGTCATTGATAAAGACTTCCTTTCAATCGTTCTGACGAACCGGTATCCGTCAGAGCGAAAGAACTGACGGATACCCATTCAAATTACAGGAATCTATGCGGGGAGGACGCGAAAAGCTGTCTACCGGTTTTTACTTGCAGAGCTCGTCGCGCTCTACGATCAGGGCTTCGCCCATGCCGCCGCCGATGCACATAGTGGCAAGGCCGATGGTCAGGTCGCGCTTGATCATCTCGTGAAGCAGGGTGGTGGTGATACGGCAGCCTGCTGCACCGATCGGGTGGCCGAGTGCAATCGCACCACCGTTGACGTTCACCTTGTCCATATCAAAGCCCAGCTCACGGTTTACAGCAGCCGCCTGTGCCGCAAATGCCTCGTTGGACTCGATCAGATCCAGGTCTGCAACGGTCAGGCCGGCACGCGCCAGTGCCTGACGGGTGGATTCGATCGGGCCGATACCCATGATGGACGGATCACAGCCAACCGAGCCGAATGCGCGAATCTTGGCCAGCGGCTTGAGGCCGTGTGCCTTAACGAAATCCTCGGACGCGATAATCATGGCTGCGCCTGCGTCGTTGATGCCGGAAGCGTTGCCTGCGGTAACCGTGCCGTCCTTCTTGAAGGCCGGGCGCAGCTTTGCCAGACCCTCGAGCGTGGTCTGGGGACGGCAGTGCTCGTCGGTATCGAAGATAATGGTTTCCTTCTTCTTCTTGACCTCGATCGGAACGATCTCGTCCTTGAACTTGCCGTCAGCGATTGCCTTGGCAGCCTTCATCTGGGACTCATAGCCGATCTGATCCTGCATCTCGCGGGTAATGCCGTACTTCTCGGCAACATTTTCCGCAGTAACGCCCATGTGGTACTGGTTGAATACGTCGAATACACCGTCATAAACCATCAAGTCCACAAACTTCACGTCGTTCATACGAGCGCCCCAGCGCATGTTGCGGGAGATATACGGTGCGCCGGACATGGACTCGCAGCCGCCGACCAGCATCATCTGATCCTCGCCGGAGCGGATGATCTGAGAGCCCAGAGAGATAGCGCGCATGGAGGATGCGCAAACCTTATTCAGGGTCATGGCAGGAGTCTCAAGCGGCATACCGACGCCGAGAGATACCTGACGGGCTACGTTCTGGCCGACGCCGCCCTGCAAAACCTGACCAAACAGGCATTCGTCGATAGCAGCTTTGTCAACGCCAGCGCGTTCAATGGCAGCGTTGGCAGCAGCGATGCCGAGCTGAGCGGCAGGTACGTCGCGAAGGGTGCCGCCATAAGTGCCGATAGCGGTACGGGCAGCGGAACAGATGTAAACGTTCATTTGGCTGTTACTCCTTTTCTTCTCTGGCACCGGATGCACCGGTGCAGTTTATTGTCTCTTTCGAGTTCGTTAATATTTTATCAAAAGTGTGGAGAATTGCAAGAGGTTTTGCGAAAGTTTGTGGAGCGGTTGGCAATATACCCAACATCTGTACAATACACACACAGAAAAAAACGGAATTTAATCGTTCGCCAGACCCATCCATGCGTCACGAAAGATGTGGGCATCCATCCGCTTGATCGAGCCGTCCTCGACAGTCAAAGTCATCTTGTCTGAGATACCCTCTGCCGCCGCGACGTTAGCGATTTTCTCCGGTGCGCCGATGCTGTCGCGGTGGCCCTGACCGGCTGCGAAAAACAGAGTCACGTTGTTTGGATGACCGGTCTTGCGGCCTCTTCCGCTGCGATAATGCTTACTTTTTTCATGTTCTATCATACTCCCTTGCATGACGGACGCTTGGCGCGGCCGCCCAATTTACGCCAATTGCCGGATTGTCCGAATGGCTTCCGGGATGCCGTCTGCGGAGTCCATAATGACGCGATGATCAGCGTCAATTTCTTCATACAGATAGGGGCAACCGGTGCAGCCGCGGATAATCAGCAGTACGTCGTAATGGACGCCGTCCTCCGGATAGGAAAACGAAGCGGCATCCACAAGGGAGGTGCGCACGGTTTGATAGGCTTCTCCGCGGTCGTAGCGCGGATTGCAGCCGCCGCAGAATTTGACAGTGCAGCACAGCATGGTGCGGTGAGCCTCCTTTGGCTGAGTGAAATTGCAAACATAGGCACTCACAGTGCGCCATGAATGCCTATGCGATGCCCAGAGATTACTGGATACGAGCAATCTTCTTTGCCAGTTCCTTCTTCATTTCCAGATTGGACTGACGGGCAATCATGATGCGCTGCGCCTGAGGCGAGCCTGCGCCGTGCATGGATTCCGGCAGATAGCCGACAGCAGCAGTGCCCATCGTCATATTTTCAATCAAACGCAGTACGCGCATACGGTCCTCGGTGGGAACGGAAGCGACTCCCTTGAGATACTTCTCAATGTAGGGTTTCAGGGCCGGGTTGCGGTAGTCAGCCTCGGAGGGCTGTGTGACCATCAGGCCGCCGGCGAGATCCTGTGCCAGACGCGCGATTTCGTACGGGAAGCGGGTGACGTTCTGCTTGCAGACGTTGGCCAGCAGCAGATCGATGAGGTAGTTGCCCGCTTTGGTCTTGGTGCCATGGCTGGAGCATGCGATACCGCAGCAATACAGCGTCTCGTTCAGGTGGGTCATTTCGATGAGCTTATCCTTGACATGGGAAGCCTTGGCAGAACCAGCCATGTCGCCTGCCAGCGCGGTCGCGCCGATCAGAACGTCGCCCACGCCTACCTTGCAGCCGCCGTAGGACTGACGATGGTAGCCTGCAAAACGCTCTACGATCATGCCGGCAAACTTCACTTCGCCGTTGAGGAAAATGCGGTCGTTCGGCACGAACACGTGGTCAAAGATGACCAGCACTTCGTGGCCGCCGTAAATCTTGTTGCCCACGTCGATATCGTTGTATTCCTCAGTCTTGCGGGTGTCGCAGGACTGACGGCCGTAAATCAGCGTGATGCCTTCGGAATCGGTCGGAATCGCGAAGGAAATCACGTAATCCTCGTCGCCTTCACGCATGGAGATGGTCGGCATGACCAGCACTTCGTGGCTGTTTACAAAACCGGTCTGGTGCGCCTTTGCGCCGGTGACATATACACCGTCCGCGGTGCGCTCGACAACATGGAGGAACAGGTCGGGGTCGGCCTGCTTGGAGGGGGCCAGAGAGCGGTCGCCCTTAACGTCAGTCATAGCGCCGTCAACAGCCAGATCCTCGTCCTGTACGCGGGTGAGGAACTTGACAAAGTTCTCATGATACTTGGTGCCGCAGGCCTCGTCGATCTCGTAGGTGGAGGAAAATACCGCGTTCATTGCGTCCATACCAACGCAGCGCTGGAAGCAGGCAGCGGTCTTCTGACCAAGCAGGCGCTGCATCTTGACCTTTTTTATCAGGTCGTCGGTGGACTGGTGCATGTGGGTGAAGCGGTTGATCTTCTTGCCCGAGATGTGGCTGGTTGCGGTCATCAGGTCTTCATACTGGGGATCCTCTGCCAGCTCATAGGTAGCGGCAAAGGAGTTGAGGGAGGGGCGGATGATCGGGTTATCCACCGGATTGTCTACCTTTTCACCGAACATGTACAGGTTGAGCTTCAGCCCCCGCAGGGACGCGATGTACTGGTCTTTGGTCATCATAGCGATTAAGTATCCTTTCTTTTTCAAACTTTCTGAGCAACTTACCTTCTAAGAAAAACTGGGCGGGGAACGCGGGAGTTCCCGCCCTATTCAGGCGAAACGCTTACAGAAATCACAAGCAC
The DNA here is from genome assembly GCF_052117205.1 of Candidatus Agathobaculum pullicola. Taxonomy (NCBI): domain Bacteria; kingdom Bacillati; phylum Bacillota; class Clostridia; order Eubacteriales; family Butyricicoccaceae; genus Agathobaculum; species Candidatus Agathobaculum pullicola. The sequence goes on from NZ_JBQKJP010000017.1 coordinate 5,799, forward strand.
TCGCGATATATGCGCTCGCCAAATTTGAACTTTGCGGCAAAGTCACCGAAGTTTGAAAACTTGTAAATAGTCGGGGCGATTATGCTCGCTCTCTTGTCCTGCATCAGGGAGGCGATGAAAGCATCCATAGCCATAAATTGATATATCTCTACTCGATCATTTCATGAAAGGCCGTGCGAGCTTTAACATCTTTGGCAGATCAGAATCGTCCTGTGCTTTTATTGTAGCAAATTCATGCCACAACTTCAACACAAACAAACAAAAAATCATCAAAAAATAACCAGCGATTGCTATGTAAAAGACAATATAAAATCCCGTATTTTTAAGTACGGGATTGTCATATTGTATCTGAAAAGGGTTTATAAATGGGAAGATTGGTCGAAACGCTGAAAATCTCTTGTCGCAGCTGTTGTTCTTTAGTTGTTTTGTGAAAACCGGCTTAAAAATGCCTTGGTGCGCTCGTTTTGGGTATTTTCAAACAACTCGGTTGGGCTGCCCTCCTCGACGATCACACCGCCGTCCATGAACAGAATGTGGTCGGCGACATCACGGGCAAAGGCCATCTCATGTGTGACAATGATCATCGTGGTGTGCTGATCGGCCAGTGAGCGAATGACCTTGAGTACCTCTCCAGTCAGTTCGGGGTCGAGTGCGGAGGTCGGCTCGTCGAAGCACAGGATGTCCGGATGCAGCGCCAGTGCGCGCGCAATCGCCACGCGCTGCTGCTGACCGCCGGAAAGCTGGTGCGGATAATGGCTCATACGCCCCTCCAGACTCATCTGGCTAAGCAGTTCAATGGCGTGGCGTTCAATCTCTTCGTGGATGGCGCGCTTGTTCTGCTTATAGTCCGGCCGCTCCTTGGCAAGCAGCAGGCTGGCCAGCATAACGTTTTCCAGCGCGGTATACTGCGGGAACAGGTTGAATGACTGGAACACCATGCCGAAATGCAGACGACGCTTGCGGATTTCTTCATCGCTTTTGGAGGAGTGGTCCGCGGCATCAAACAGCGTATTGCCGTTGACAATGATGCGCCCTGCGTTGGGCGTTTCCAGAAAGTTGAGGCAGCGCAGCAGAGTGGTTTTTCCCGAACCACTCGAACCAATGATAGCCAGCGCCTTGCCGCGTTCGAGCGAAAAGCTGATATCGTCGAGCACCTTGGTGGCGCCGAAACTCTTGTTGATGTTTTGTACTTCCAGAATGGGCATTTCGGCACCTCCTTATACGCGGAAATAATCCATTTTCTTTTCCAGCCAGTTAAACAGCAGCGTAAGTATGCCGCAGAACAACAGAAAGAACAAAGCGGTGGAAAACAGCGGCCAGATCAGTCCCTTGGCGGCATACTCCTTGCTCATCATGATGATTTCCTTGGTGGCGATGACGTTGGCCAGCGCGGTATCCTTGATAAGCGTCATGAACTCGTTGCCCATGGGCGGGATCACACGTTTAATGACCTGCAAAAGTGTGACCTTGAAAAAAATCTGGCTTTTGGTCATGCCGAGCACCTGCCCTGCCTCATACTGACCGCGCGGAATGGATTGAATACCACCGCGGAAGATTTCGGAAAAATAGCAGGCGTAGTTGACGATAAAGGCCACGCAAGCGGCAGTGACACGGGGCAGCAGCTGGCCGTTCCACAGCAGGCCCGGACCGTAGAAAATGACGATGATTTGCAGCATCAGCGGTGTGCCGCGGATAATCCAGACAAATACCTTGACGATAAACGAAATAGGCCGCAGCTCCGCCAGCACCACGGCCCATTTCTTTTGAGCCAGCCGGGTGTTTTTCAGACGATGGAACGGCGCCCATTTGCTCATCGAGCCGAAGGAGATGATAAGCCCCAACGGCAGCGCGAACAGCAGCGTGACAAAAAAGATCTGGCAGTTGATGCCGAAGGTTTTTGTCAGGCTGGAAAAAATGACGGACATTGAAGTCATTGCAATTTCCTCTCCCCAAACAAAGGCAGGCGGGGCAGCATAAAAATGCTGTCCCGTCAGCGCTATCTTTCTTATTGTAATAGATTACTCGGCAAGACTCAGACCGTATTTCTCAGCCAGCGCGGGGAGCGTGCCATCCTGGACCAGCTCCGCCATGATCTTGTTGACTTCCGTGCAAAGGTCGCTGCCCTTGCGGAAGCCGATGCCGTACTCCTCAACCGACAGCTCCGCGCCCTCAATCATCATCAGGTCGGCAAAGTCGGTGCCTTCTCCGATCATGCTCTTGGCGAGCGTCCAGTCAAGCACCGCGGCGTCAGAGGCGCCGGACTCGATCTCCAGCAGCGCATCGGTCTGCTTGGTCACGGTGGTCAGATTGGCCTGCGACAGATTCTCGTCCGCCTCGATTGCCGACTGACCGGCCGAACCGGCCTCAGCTACCAGATTGGCGCCCGACAGGGAAGCGGTGTCGGTAAACTTATCCTTGTTGCTGTCCTTGATGACAACGACCTGCATGTTCTTGACATACGGATCGGAAATTGCAATATTTGCCTTTAACTCGTCCGTGATGGTCATACCGTTCCAGATGCAGTCGATGCTCTTGGCATCCAGCTCAACGACCTTGGTATCCCAGTTGATCTCAACAAACTCAGGTGTAACACCCAGCTTTTCGCAGACTGCCTTGGCAAATTCGGTATCAAAGCCGGTGAACTCGCCATTTTCATCGGTGTAGTTCATCGGCTCGTATACGGTGTAGCCGATTACCATTTTGCCGTTATCCTGCACATAGGCCAGATCGCTGGTGGTTTCCGTACCCGTATCGCCGTTGTTATCCGTGCCCGCATCCTCGGTTTTTTGGCCGCCGCAACCGGCTAACAGAGCAAGGCTCATCGCACCGGCGAGCATCAGCGCCAGCAGCTTTTTGGTTTTCATAAGGATCCTCCTAAATTCACTTTATCATACTGCGTTGTGAAAGTCATTTATCATTGTACCACTTTATTTCAGAAAATCAAGGAAAAGTTTTGGGATTATTATGGGGATGTTTTGGCATAAGGCAAACCTTTGCTTGACCTGCATGTGCAAATATAATATAATGGATAAAAATTGTTGAAGATAGACAATATGGAGGTTGTGGTAAAATGGATTATACAGCACTTTATCAAAGCAAACTGACAACAGCGGAAGAGGCTGTGCAGGTAGTGAAATCGGGAGACTGGGTAGATTATGGCTGGTGTGTCGGCACGCCGGACGTGCTGGATCAGGCGATGGCAAAGCGTCTGCCGGAGCTGACGGACGTCAATTTCCGCGGCGGTGTTTTGATGCGTGTACCGGAAATCTATAAGATTGAAGATCCCGCAGCGCATATGACATGGAATTCGTGGCATATGTCCGGCGCTGAGCGCAAGTTTGTGGCCACTGGCGCAGGCTTTTATTCGGCTATGCGTTATTCCGAGCTGCCGCGTTTTTACCGTGAGAGCATCGGTCACGTTGATGTAGCCATGATGCAGGTGGCACCGATGGACAGCCACGGCTTTTTCAGCTTTGGCCCGCAGGCGTCGCATCTGCGCGCGGTGTGCGATGTGGCGGATAAGATTATTGTAGAAGTAAACGAAAATATGCCGCGCTGCCTGGGCGGCATGGAGGATTGCATCCATGTCTCCGAGGTAGATATGATTGTCCAGGGAAATAATGCGCCCATGCCGGAGATGGGTGCGGCAGCAGCAACCGAGGTGGACAAAAAGGTTGCGGAGCTGATTGTGCCTGAGATCCCGAACGGCGCTTGCCTGCAGCTGGGTATCGGCGGCATGCCGAATACCATCGGCGCTATGATTGCGGAATCCGATTTGAAGGATCTGGGCGTACATACGGAAATGTATGTCGATGCGTTTGTTGACATCGCCAAGGCGGGCAAGGTCACAGGCCGCAACAAGAACATTGACCGTGGCCGTCAGGCGTACGCCTTCGCTGCCGGCACCAAGAAGCTGTACGATTATCTGGATAACAACCCGGAGTGCGCTTCCATGCCGGTCGATTACACCAATGACGTGCATGTGATCGCGGGTATTGATAATTTTATTTCCATCAACAATGCGGTTGACATTGATCTGTATGGTCAGGTCAACGCCGAGTCCGCCGGTACCAAGCAGATTTCCGGCACGGGCGGCCAGCTGGACTTTGTAATGGGTGCATACCTGTCCAAGGGTGGTAAGAGCTTTATCTGCCTGTCCTCCACTTTCAAGCAGAAGGACGGCACGATGGCATCCCGTATCCGCCCGACACTGGCAAACGGATCGACCGTAACCGATACGCGTTCGACCACACACTACGTTGTGACCGAGTATGGTATGGTCAATCTCAAGGGTAAGGCCGCATGGCAGCGCGCCGAAGCGCTGATTTCAATAGCGCATCCGGATTTCCGTGAGCAGTTGATTGCAGATGCGGAGAAAATGTGCATCTGGAAGCGCTCCAACAAGCGTTAAAGCAAACCATATATGCAGAAGGGCAGCCGTCCATAAGACGGCTGCCCTTTTATATGTACTTATCTGGCATTATATAAAATGCAAAAACTGGCGCTTTTTTAAATGCCACAATCGGATTATAATGGAGCCATCGGAACAGAAAAGCAGAAAGAAGGCGCTGATAACATGACCAATCATAAAACCAAAACCATCATCATCGCGGCGTTACTCGCGGCGTTGACTGCTGTTGCTACGATGATTATTAAAATTCCGACACCCACCCAAGGTTATATTCATCTCGGCGACGGTATGGTGCTCATTTGCGGTATCCTACTCGGACCGGGCATAGGCGCGGTGGCCGCAGGCCTTGGTTCCATGCTGGCCGACCTGTTTGGCGGTTATATGGCATGGGTGCCGGGCACCTTCGTCATCAAGGCGCTGACCGCATTGGTTGGCGGTTGGCTGTATCATCATATGGTGAAGCGGGAACACATGTCCACACCGGTGCGTGTGGCGATCTGCGGCATTCCGGCGGAACTGGTCATGGTTGCAGGGTACTATGTCTATGAAACCGGTATGGAACTGTTGATGGGCAGCACGGCTCAGGCGGCGGCGACCGCAGTGCTGGCAGGGGTGCCGTTCAACGCGGTGCAGGGGCTTGCAGGCGTGATTGTATGCGCGGTGCTGCTGCCGGTACTGAGCCATGCCAGTGCGGAAATGGGTGCGCGCATCCGCACCTGAAAGGTCGATAAGGACAAAAAACGAGCCGTTTTTACGGCTCGTTTTTTTGTTTAAGCAAGAGAGATATACTGCTGGGGATCGACCTTTTCATCACCTACATGGACTTCAAAATGCAGGTGCGGCCCGGTGGAGTTACCGGTATTGCCGGAAAGTGCGATTTTATCGCCCTTGGCAACGATATCGCCGACCGAAACCAGCAGCTGGGAGTTGTGTCCATAGAGGGTCTTATAACCGTTCTGATGGTCGAGGATGATATATTTGCCGTAGCCATTGCCTGAATCCTCGGCTACAATCACCTTGCCATTGTCCGCGGCATAAACCGGTGTGCCTTCGCTGGCCGCCAGATCAACGCCGCTGTGCAGTTTACCCCAGCGCCATTTAAAGCCCGAGGTGAAGGTGTAGTCGCTGATGGGCACCATAAATTCGCCCGTGCCGATGCCGATGTTGCGTGTGCCGACCTCAATAATCTCGTCGGTTGCATTGCTGAGTACGGTGCGCTCCAGAATGGTACGTCCGTGCTCCTGTCCGTCTACGGTCTGGATTTCAGCGGTGACCACCGCTTCGCCTTCGCTGCCCTCCTGAATGGTGGCGCAGTAGGTTTGATCCAGTTGGTCGTTTTCGCGGGTGATGGTTTCATAGGGAATGGACTCGGTATAAGTCACCGCGCGTGTGGAGGTCACATCCAGTCGAGGAGACAACTGCTCATAAAGTGCGGACAGGTCAGAGACTCGATCGGTCTCCGCGACTACCTCATCCACCCGCACGGTTTGTAGAAAATCCGTGTTTTCGTCCGCGGCGGTGGTGTATTGGGCTTTTACCCGGTCGAGCAGCGCCTGCGCATCCTCGGCAGAGCGGCATACGCCGGCGCGTTCGCCGTCAACCGAGATGACCGCCAGCGTGTCCAGTTCCCCGCTGGCATCGATAAGGTCGCTTTTCAACTCCTCCTCGGTTAGAAATTGGGATGCAGGTGCACGCAGGGTACAGGTTTCAATCGAGACCGGTAGGGTATATGCCCCGTCCGACAGTGTCGAAGCACTTTGCTCGATTTCCGCTACCGCTGCGGATAGCGTGTCCGAGTTTTCCACCAGACCGAGCGGACGATCGTTGGCATAGATCATCGTACCGCTTTGCGTGAGCAGTGTGCCGGGGACGAAAAATAGAGGCACAAACACAGCAAGCGCACAGACCGCACGCTGCCGTCCGACAGAGCGCACAGCGCGGCCGATGGCAGGCCACAGCGGCAGATCATACAGCAGGCAGATCAGTCGGTCCAGCAGCAGAACAGCATGGACCAGCCCGTACAGCAGTCGGGAAAACAAGCCGAAAATAACAGATAACAGGTTTCGCATGATGGTAGTATGGAGAAAAAGTACTCCCCATATTCCCTCCTTTCGCAATCCAAAGGTTACAGTTTGGTAACAATGGATAGCTTACGCAAACAGGAGGGCGAAGTCATACGAAACCTGTCGGAAGGTTTAAATATTTTATTTTTTTGGCACGTTACCGGTGAAATCAGTGGGGAAAAAGCGCGGATCGAGTGGTTTTTGCTGATAATATCGGTCGAGTACAGCGCGCTGCAACGAGACGGCCAGCGGCACGGCCGCATCGAACAAATCGAAGAAGGAATCCGTGCGCTCCTCGTCGTTTGCGGTCCAGACGCGGTGTTCCTGATTGGCGCAGTCGGCGGGCAGCGGCTCGTCTGGACGGATGAGCGCGGAGGCCAGACCGGTCTTGCCCATCAGTCGCTCCAGATGCAGCAGGCGACCGCGGATGTGGCTGCCGCTGTGAATCAGATGCAGGATACGGCGCATGTCGTGCAGCGAGCGGTATACCGCGGCCGGAGAGACGCGCATCCCATAGGCATCGCGCGCTGCATGCGCCAGCACACGAGCCAGAACCGTACATTCCGCGGCGTTGGGATCGAGCAGGCGGAACGCTTCATAGCCTGCGGGCTCGGCGGCAATGTAGCCGGCAATCATGATACCGTCGATATCGCTTTCAACCAGCTTGCGGCGGGCTTCGGTCGAATAGCCGGGCATATAGAGCGTCAGGCGGTCGGCCTGCGCCTCGATGAAGGCGTGGGTGACGCGGCTGAGCGCATAATTTGTGCAGAAACCGAACACATAGGCCAGCGCCGCGGTGTTGTGCTCCTGTAGGGCAGCCGCGCAAAGCGCTTCAAACAACGGCGCGGGCGGCTCGGTACAGATGCGATGGGCCAGTCGGCGCACCGGGCCGGGGAACGGCGCGTGATAGTAGGCGAGCGGGTCGGGCCCTTGTGCGCCCCAGCGGTAAGCCGCAGGGCAGGCATCCGCGATGTGCGCCACGGAATCCCCTGTGACACGCTGTACGGTTGTGGCAAAAATATGATGAGTGGCAAAAGACGGCATAACAGTTCACCTTCCGCAGACAGCTTTTCGGCAGTGCCGCAATTTATGCGGCGCAACCTTGACAAAATATTATCCATAGTATACCGCAATCGGCTGCAAAAAGCCAGCAGAAGCGGCATATATATTTTCTGTCAAAAATGGAAGGACATTTGCACGGAGCACAGAGGAGGGCCGGACGGAGGAAGCGCCGTCCGGCCCTTCAGGCTGGTTTGTGATAGGTGTATCAGGCTGCCGCAGCAGTATCCTGTACCGGTTCACCACGATTGCCGCGATTGCCGCCCATACCGCCGTGTCCCGTGCCGCCGCTGCCATACAGCGGGCCGTCCAGCGTGACCTGCGTGGAGGAGGTGCCGGCTGTGACGGTATAGGTGCCGTCAGCTTCCAAACCGGGGCAGCTGATGACAACCGAGCTGAAGGATTGCGGCGCCTCCCAAGAAGTCAGCACGTTGCCGGAACTGTCGCTCACGGAAACTGTGCTGCCTGCCGCCTGCGCGTCCACGGTCAGCAGAATTGCGCCCTGTGTAGAGGTTTCGCCAAAGTTCTGTGCCATACCGGACGAGCCTGCGCCGATTAGCGTACCACCGGTGATGGAGGCGCTGCCGTTGTAGTCAAGCGCCGAGTCTGCGCTTCCGTCCTTGGTGGAAACAAGAACCGTGCCGCCGCTGACCGTCAGGTCACCGTTGGAGTCCAATCCGTCGCCGCCCGCGTTGATGGTCAGGTTGCCGCCGGAGATGGTGATATACACACCGTTTTGTGCGGCAAACTGGTCCTGACCGTTGCCGCCAAAGCCGCTCTGGTCAGCGCCGCCCGCTGCGTTGACACCGTCATCGCTGGATACGATATTGATGTCGCCGCCGCTGACCGTGACGGTCAGACCCTCCAGCCCTTCGTAGCAGGTGGAGATGTCGATTTTACCGCCCGAGACGGTCAGTGCACCGTCCGCGTGGAAAGCGTCGTCACCGGTTTGAATGATTGCTGTACCGCCGCTGACGGCCAAGTCGCCGTTGGAGTGGAACGCGTCATCGGCGCAGTCGAGCGTGAAGCTGCCGCCCAGAATGGTCAGCGCGGTACCGGCTTTCAGGCCCTTGGTGCTGACGGTGTCGGTGGTGCTTGTGTCAGCGGAGTCGGCAGCGGCTGTGGTGGTATCTGCGGCAGCGTCGGATGCCATGGCGTTATCGGTTGGAGCCGCATCCTGCGGCATATCGGCGGGCGGCTCCATGCCATCCGGAGGCGTTTCACCTGTCGGACGCTCCGGCGGCTGTGTGCTGCCGTCCGGAGGGGCGGTGCCGTCATCGGTTAGGGGCATGCGGCCACCCTTTCCGCCGCCCATACCGCCGGGTGCGGTATCGCTGGTGTGCGTTTCGCCGTTTACGCTTCCGCCGCCGGTGGTGATGGTGCAGGCCGCGTCATCCACCTGCATCCAGCTGCTTGCGCTCATGCCGTCGCCTTCCGCGGTGATGGTAAAGGTGCCCCCGGCAAGGTAGACAAAGCCCTTGTCGGTATCCTCGGTGTTGTCGCTCTGTATAGCGTCCTTTCCGGTCGTCAGGGTGAAGGTGCCGTCCGCGATGCGCACGCTGTCCTTACCGGACAGGCCCTGACCGGTGGCGTTGACCACATAGGTGCCGCTGGTGATCGCAAGGTCGTCCTTGGTGACCACGCCATGTCCGGCGGGGGATTCCACGGTGAGTGTGCCGAGGCCGTTGAGTGTCAGATCGGACTTGGAGAAGATGACGCCGTCGATATTGTTGTCGTCGAGTGGGGTAAAGGTTTCACCGCCCGACAGCGTGTTTTGCGAGTCGGCCGCTGTGGTCACAAAGACCTTGTTGGCCTGCCGCACATAGAGAGCCGCGCAGTCCTCGCAGTGGATGCTCGCGCCGTCCAGCACAAGCTGAATTTTGTCCGTATCGTCGGCATCAACGATAATCATACCGTCGTCGAGCGTGCCGGACAGGAGATAGGTACCCTCGTCGGTGATGGTGATGGTGCTCCCGCTTACCGTGACCGCGTCGCTGTCGCAGGAGGCGGTGCTGCCGGAGAGCGTAATCGCGGCGGCGGTCGTCTCATCGTAGCCGACCTCCAAATCGCGGTCGGTGAACATGTCCGATGGGGTAACCGGTGCGGTCTGGCTGGTCGTGCTCGTCGCTTTAGCAGCTTGACAGCCGGATACCAATACGGCTGCTGCCACAAGCAGCGGCAGCAGATAATGTTTTTTCATCACAGATCGCTCCTTTTATAATTCGGCGGTGATGGTTTCCTGCTTGGAAACCGTGATTTCCAGATTGCCGTTACGGCAGCGCAGCTTATCAATCAGCTCTTTTTCCATGCTCGCGCTGCGCAGTGTGATGTTGTAGGTCAGCCGAAATAGACTGCCCATGTTGGTGGTTTTTACCTGTGTCAGCTCACAGGCCGAGGTGTACTCCCGCAGCAGTTCGTCAAAAACGCCGGTGTAGTCCAGATCCTCCGGGATGGTGATGTGCAAGGTGCGATACCGCGCGGCCTTTTTCCCCGCGCCGAAGTCGATGTGGTTATACAGCATGGTGGCTGCGCCCAACACGATGGCGAATAGAAACGCATATGCGATATAGCCCATTCCGATGATCAAGCCGGTGCCCATGGCCAGAAAGATGGCGCCTATTTCCTTGGCGGTGCCGGGTACCGAGCGAAAGCGCACCAGACTGAACGCACCGGCTACGGCGACACCCGCGCCGACATTGCCGTTGACCATCATGATGACCACGCAGACAATGGCTGGCAGCAGTGCGAGCGTGGCCACAAAGCTGCGGGTGTAGCGCGTGCGGTACATGTAGCAGGCCGCGAGCAGCAGTCCGGCGATCAGCGCGCTTGCCACGCAGAGCAAAAAGTCGGTCACCGGGATGACGGTGGTCATCTCCGTGTCAAACAGGCCGCGAAACAAATTGTCAAGCATAAAGCAGTCCTCCGGAAAGGTCAGTGTCCAGCATGTTTTGGTATGCTGCACCGTATTTGGAAAACGAGGTGGGGAAAATACCGTGTGCGGTCAGCGCATGTGTGATCCAGAGCGGCATGCCGCCTGCGGTTTTGATTTCCATGAGTGTCTGGCCGCTTGCCAGCAAAGGCGTGCCGTAAACCGGACTGCCGAGCGAGAAGTCGCGGCAGCGATACTGGATATTTTCGTCAAAGGTGATGCGGAAGTCGCTGCCGTCCAGCGCAAAGAATGCTTCGCGATCATAGGAGAGAAAGACTGTGGGATGCAGCGTGCGGTAATACGCCCGGAAATACTCGATTTCATCGGCAATCTGCGATTGTATCGGCAGCGCAGCGCCGGTGCGAAAGCTGGTCATGGCCTGTTCCTCCGGCAGTACGAGACGGCGCTTATAGACCACTGACTGAAACTTCTTCTTCAGTTCCACGAATACAGGGTCTCCCGGCCGCACCTGCTCGTAGCTGCGAATGCGCAGCTTTTCCTTGTAGGCGGGCTTTTCGAGCGACCGGCGAATCAGTCGAAAGGTGTCGGTATCATAGTAAATGTTGCGGATGGTACTGCGACCGAATTGATCCAGCTGCATACGTCCCCGCATGGCGCGCAGCAGCTGTTCTTTTTGCTGTGCGCTCAATAGGTATTTGATTTCGTATCGCACAAAGGTTGTCTGATACGCCATGAGTGTGACCTCCTTATTGCAGGCCTGCGATGCTGTGCGCCGCAGGCCATTCTGCTTATTGATCGTGTTTCAGTATACCGCCGCCGCCTTAACCAAACTTTAACCGAAACCTTAACCGAACTTAAAATTACCGATATATGCAAATAACAACACCCGCCTCAAGGGGCGGGTGTTGTATGGTTTGTTATGCAGGAAAGGTCACGGTGATGAGCAGAGAAGCTTCATCTGCCGTAGAAGCGGTGATTTTACCCTTGTGTGCAGTGACGATTGCCAGCGCAATGGAAAGCCCGAGACCATAGCCGCCGGTTTGCGAATTGCGGGACTGGTCGGTGCGGTAAAAGCGGTCGAACAGGTGCTCGGTCTGGGCTTTGGTGATGTGGTCGACTGCGTTCCAGACCGACAGTCGGATGAGGTTCTTTTGCTGTTCCAGCGTGCAGATAATGGTGCTTTGCGAAGCCGAATATTTGACCGCGTTATCCAGCAGGATGGAGAACAGCTTGCGTAGGGATTTTTCGTCCCCGCACATCGAGAGCATCGGCTGAATGTGCAGTTCCAGCGTTTTATCCTGCGTGCGTGCCACGGCCTGAAACGGTACGACGGTTTCTTCCGCAATGTCGGACAGTGGCAGCTCAAGCATTTGCAGTCGGGCTTGCTCCTCCTCCATGCGGGAGAGCAGAATGAGATCGTTTGTCAGGTCGGCCAGCCGTTTGGTTTGTGTCTGGATATCGCTGACCCATTCGTTTTCCCCGTAGTCCATGGCAAGAATCTCCGCATCGGCATTGAGGATGGTCAGCGGTGTTTTCAGTTCGTGTCCGGCATCGGTGATAAACTGCTTTTGTTTTTCGTAATTTTCCAGAAATGGCCGCACAATGCGTCCGGACAAAAAAATCAGCAGCAGCAGAACCAGCAGCGAACCGACAAACGACACGCAGATACAAGCAAGCAGCAGTGTTTTAAAGTTATCCAGTCCGCGGCTGCAATCGAGGAACAGGATGAGTGGCGCTGATGAGGAAGTATCTACCAGAAAGCGATATTGGTTGGCAAAGCCCTGTGTTTTGCCCTGCGCCCAGACAGTTTGCGCATAGGAAATAGCGTCCGAGGTGTCCACCGCGGCAATTTTGCCGGTATTGACCGACTGTACGCTGCCGTCCTGCGTGAGTGTGACAAAGAAATAGCGCGTTTCATAGGGAAGTTCGGGCGATAGAGGCGGTTCCTTTTTTGGGAAGGGTTCGTCCGGCGGCACGGCATGATTGGATTTCGGGAAAAATCCATTGTTGCTGGCCAGAAGCGAGAGCGTCGCGTCGGCATCCCGAACGATCTGACCATAGTAGACGAGATTGACAGCGCTCATGATGACCAGCAGCACAGCCAACAGCGAGACCATAGACGCGATAATCAGCTTGATGCGCAGTTTTCGGATCATGGCAGTTCCTCCAGCGAATAGCCCGCGTTTCGGGTGGCCTTGATTTGGATATTGGCTTGCAGCGCGGACAGCTTTTTGCGCAGATAGGAGATATACACCCAAACCACATTGATTTCCGCTTCGCTGTCATAGCCCCAGATTTTTTCCAGCAGGCGTTCGGATGTGATCAGGTTGTGCGGGTTGCGCATGAGCAGCTCGAGCACCTGAAACTCCTTGTTGGCCAACCGGAAGCTGCCTGCCGGGGTGGACAGCTCAAAAGTGGCGCAGTCCAGCGTCACGTTACCCATTTGCAGGCGCGAATCGGTCTGGGTGGTCTGTGTGCGGGTCATGGCCCGGATGCGTGCGAGCAGTTCCTGTGTGTGAAAGGGCTTGGTCAGGTAATCGTTTGCTCCGGCATCCAGCCCGAGCACCTTGTCGTCCACTTCCGCTTTTGCGGTCAGCATCAATACCGGAATCCGGTTGCCCTTGCTGCGGATGGTTTTAAGCACGGTGATGCCGTCAACCTTGGGCATCATGATATCCAGAATAACACCGTCATAATTGTCCGCCTCCAGATAATCCAGCGCGGCTTGCCCATTGTCCACGGCGTCCACGGAATAGTTATTCCGCTCCAGAATGGTAACCAGCGCTTTGGACAAGGCTTTTTCATCCTCGGCCAGTAATAACCTCATGTGTTCTTCTCCTTATCAGAGTATTCGATAGCCGTTTTGCGTCTTTTGCTTTTATTATACAATACCGGTGCAACTTTAAATAGAGTTAAAGTGCAGCGGATGATACAGCAAGGGCTGCCGATTGTGCGACAAGTGGAACTGTGGTATAATAATAAAAACATTGCATCGTTGTAGACGGAGGGAATAGAATGGATTTTGCGGATTTTTTTGCGATGGATAAATTGTCACAGCATGATGAGGAACAACTGCTCGAGTCCGCGATGCAGCTGCAACAGATGATGATGCTTTATGAGGCGGGTATCCGTGAAATCAAAACCAAGCTGGATATTTTAAGCGATGAGTCGCGCATTTCGGGCAAGCCCAGCCCCATCGACTCCATTAAAAGCCGTATCAAAACCCCGCGCAGTATCATCGGTAAGCTCAAGCGGCGCGGATATCCCATCTCGCTGCAATCCATGATGGAAAACCTTAACGATATCGGCGGCATCCGCGTGATTTGTCCGTTTATAGAAGATATTTACACCGTGGCCGATATGCTGATGCGGCAGGATGATTTGACGCTGATTGACCGGAAGGATTATATTGAAAATCCCAAGCCCAACGGCTACCGTAGCCTGCATCTGATTCTGGAGGTGCCGATTTTCCTGTCTGATCGCACGAAACCCGTGCGCATCGAGTTGCAGCTGCGCACGATTGCGATGGACTTCTGGGCAAGTCTGGAGCATCAGCTGCGCTACAAGTCCGATGTCAAGGTGCCGACCCATATCTCGGATGACCTCAAGGCCTGCGCGGATGTCATTGCCGCAACGGATGAGGAGATGCAGCGCATCGCCAAAGAATTACACGTACTCTGAACCGAAAGGAATTACTCTTTATGCAATACATACCCGTTATTACGCTGGCACTGGTCGTGGTGCTGCTGGTGCTTGTCCTTGTGCTGCTCACCAGACGGCCGCAGACGTCCGGCGGCAGCGACGCGAACAGCTCTATTACGGCGCTGGGCACGCTGGTCAACCAAAATCTGCGCGAGGGGCGCGAGGCGCAGATGAGCCAGCTGTCTGCAATGGACCAAAGCCTTGCGGGAAAAATGGGCGCGGTGACCGACCAGCTCGGTCAGTTTGAACGGCGACTGCACGGCTTCACCGCGGAAACCACGCAGAATCTGGAGAATATCCGTGTCACGGTGGATCAGAACCTGCGCGCTATGCAGGCGGATAACAACAAAAAGCTGGATGATATGCGGCAAATTGTGGACGAAAAGCTGCAAAAAACGCTGTCAGAGCGGATGAATGAGTCGTTCCGGCTGGTCAATGAGCGGCTGGAGCAGGTTTACAAGGGACTGGGCGAAATGCAGACGCTCGCGCAGGGCGTAGGCGATTTGAAAAAGGTGCTGACCAACGTCAAGACGCGCGGCATTGTGGGGGAAATTCAGCTTGGCGCGATTTTGGAGGACATCCTCGCGCCCGAGCAGTATGCCGTCAACGTCGCCACGCGACCGAACAGCCGCAACGTGGTGGAGTACGCGGTCAAGCTTCCGGTTGAGGATGGCGGACACGTCTGGCTGCCCATCGACTCTAAATTCCCGGGTGATACCTACGGTGCGCTGCGCGACGCCTATGAGGAGGGCTCGCGCGAGCAGATCGATGCCTGCGCAAAAGCGCTGATCGCTACGCTGAGGTGCGAGGCGAAGGATATTCGCGATAAGTATCTGGAGCCGCCGTATACGACGGATTTCGGCATCCTGTTTCTGCCGTTTGAGGGCCTGTACGCCGAGGCGGTCAGCCGCGGCATGGTGGAGGTGCTGCAGCGTGATTACCATGTCAATATCGCCGGGCCAAGCACGATGGCGGCACTACTCAACAGCTTGCAGATGTCGTTCCGCACGATTGCGATTCAGAAGCGCTCGGGCGAGGTGTGGAGCGTGCTGGGTGCGGTCAAGACCGAGTTTGACAAGTTTGAGGCATGTCTGACGCAGACGCAGACAAGGCTGGATCAGGCCAGCCGCGAGCTGGATAAGCTAGTCGGCACGCGTACGCGCGCAATTCGGCGTAAGCTCAAGGGCGTGACCGAGCTAAGCGAGGCGGAAAGCCAGTCGGTGCTCGGTTTGACGAACGGTGCCGATGTGCCAGAGGATGAGGAGTAAAGCAAGGGGGCTGTCCGGTGGAGGGACAGCCCCTTCATAAATTCTTAAGAAAGATTTCACAGTTTTGTGAAGGACAGGCAGTGCAAAACAGGATAAAATAAAATCAGAAATACAAAGGAGGATCGTGGTATGAATCAGGACAACGAAAAAGCAAATGGACTGTGGGATTGGTTTCGGCACTGGACAGATGTCCTGTTCGGCCCGATCGAGCGCGGCAAATACCGCGGCTGGTAACGTGGAAAAAGCGTCCCGGCGGCCCATGCGAAAGCATGTGGCTGCGGGGACGCTTTTCTTATGCCTCGATGTAATAGCCCACGCCGCGTTCGGCATGTATCTGCGTATCCGAGCCGATGGTGCGCATCTTGCGGCGCACCAGAGATAAGTAGACCTCGATGGCGTTGTAGGCGGATTCACTGTCGATGCCCCATACCTTTTGCCGCAGGGTTTCGCGCGGCAGCACCTGACCGGTGTGCAGCAGAAACAGTTCGATAAGCTGCATTTCCTTGCAGGACAAGCGAACCTTACCCTCCGGTCCTTGCAGCATGCAATGCCCGCGATCAAGCGATAAATCGCCGGCCTGTAGGATGCGGGGCTGCAATACCGGACTGCGTCGGCTGAGCGCGCGGATGCGTGCCAGCAGTTCTCCGATCAGGAAGGGCTGGGTCAGCACATCGTCCGCGCCGGCGTCCAGCACCAGAATGCGGTCGCGCGCGGACAGACGCGCCGCCACAATCAGCAGCGGCACGGACATACCGTCCTCCCGCAGTGCGGGCAGGAGCGCGGTCAACTGCTGCGCTGCAGCCTTGCCTGCACTGTCAATTAACAGGACTGCGACGTCATACAGCCCTTCCGGGCAGAGAAGCGGCTCCGTGCCGGGCATGCGGATATGGTCGAATAAAATGTGCTCGTGACGGAGCGCTTGCGGAATCTTTTTGTTGTCGGTTTCCCCAATCAGAAGAATACGCATGAAGAATCTCCTTTCGTTTCAGGGGTGCTTTTTATTGTGCGCGACATATGTGGAGTTTTTGTGTAAGAGCGGTGGAAAAATTGTTAAGTTGCGGTTTCTTCAATCTTTCTTCAAACAGTTGCGCTTATGATGATACGCGGCAATAAAACCTGAGCAGGAGGGAGCAAAGATTGAAACTGCTGTTTGATAAATTGCGCGATAAAAAGCCCCAAAAGGGGAGCAAGACGCTCTCTGCGGGCAGCGAAGTCAAGGCGGAGTATTCCGCGGAAAGCGTGCCGCCCGGTGCGCACAGCAAAAAGAAAAAACGGAGAACATGGAAAAAGAAGGTGGTCATTCCGGCCGCGCTGATCGTTGTGCTTGCCGGTGTGTTCGGCGTGCGGCACTTTTTACTGTCCGGAAAGGGAGAGGTGACGCAAGCCTTTACCGAGAGCCAAGCTGCAAGGCAGGACATTCAGCTGACTTTGTCCGCGACCGGCACCATTGAACCGGCCAATCAGTATGATGTCACCAGTTCGGTGCAGGGCGAGGTGCTCTCCTGCACGTTTGAGGAAGGCGATCAGGTGAAAAAGGGCGATACCCTGTATCAAATCGACAGTACGGATGCACAGAATTCGATTGAGCAGGCGCAGCTCTCGCTCCAGCAGAGTCAGAACAGCTATAACCAGACGGTGGAGAGTCTGGATGATCTCAATATCAAGTCGGACAAATCCGGCGTGGTGACCAAGCTGTACGTCGAGGTGGGCGATCAGGTGCAGGCTGGCGCGACGATTGCGGATGTGCGCGATGCCTCGTCCATGGAGCTGACCGTGCCGTTTAATGCCTCGGATGCGACCGGATTTCGTGTGGGAGCAGCGGCGACGGTGACGATGGATAGCTCGTTTGAAACGCTGACCGGCACCGTTACAGCGATTGATGCGGCGGATACCGTGCTGGACGGCTATCAGATTGTCCGTTATGTGACCATTCAGGTAAGCAATCCGGGCGGTCTGTCCACTTCCTCGGCGGCAAGCGCGACAATAAACAGCGTGGGCTGCAATCAGGGGGCAAACTTTACCTATCTGTCTGAATTTACCATCACGGCGGGCACTTCCGGCAAGGTGGCGAGCCTGTCTATGCAGGAAGGAGCGTCTGTGTCGGCGGGGCAGACCGTAGCGACGCTGTCCTCCACTTCGGTGGAAAATCAGGTGGAAAACAGCAAGCTGTCGCTTGCCCAGCAGCAGCTTTCCTATCAGAATACGGTCAATAAGCTGGATGATTATACCATCACCGCGCCCATAGACGGCACGGTGATTACCAAGAACACCAAGGTGGGGGACACGCTTGACGCAACCAACGGCCAGACGACATTGGCGGTCATTTATGACCTGTCCTATCTGACCTTTGATATTTCGCTTGATGAACTGGACATCAACCAGGTGCAGGTCGGTCAGACGGTTCATATCACCTGTGACTCGCTCGAAGATGCCGGCACCATCGAAGGCGTGGTGACCAAGGTCTCGGTCGCAGGGACGACGGAAAACGGTGTGACCAGCTATCCGGTGACCGTACAGATCGACAACCCGCCGGAGGATTTGCTGCCCGGGATGAACGTGGACGCAACCATTGTGGTGGATGAGGCATCCAATGCCGTCGCCGTGCCGATTTCCGCGGTGCAGCGCGGAAATATCGTCTATGTCAAGGATGACAGTGCGAAGAATACAGACGAAACCATGGTAAACGGCACGCTGCTGCCCGACGGCTGGAAAGCGGTCGAGGTGGAAACCGGCCTGTCGGATGACAATTACATCGAGATTGTCTCCGGTATTGCGGAAGGAGATACGGTTTATGTGCCTCAGGTGATGCGCGACACTTCCGGTGAGGAGAGCGAGATGGGCATGATGCCCGGCGGTATGGGTGGTATGTCCAGCGGTGAGATGGGCGGTATGCCCGGCGGCGGAGGCGGTATGCCGACCGGCAACGGTGGAGGCGGCAGACCTTCCGGCGGCGGAGGCGGTATGCCATGATGAATACGCAACAGGATATAACCGGAACGCCGCTTATCGAGCTGCGCGACGTTTATAAGATCTATCATATGGGCGACACGGATGTGCATGCTTCGGACGGGGTTTCGATGAAAATTTACAAGGGCGAATTTGTGGCGATTGTGGGTCAGTCCGGTTCGGGAAAAAGTACGCTTATGAATATCATCGGCTGTCTGGACGTGCCGACGAGCGGACAATATTTTCTGAACGGCGAGGATGTTTCCGAGCTGACGGATGACGAACAGGCCGAGATTCGGGGCAAAACGCTGGGGTTTATTTTTCAGCAGTACAACCTGATTCCCAAGCTGAACGTGCAGGAAAACGTGGAGTTGTCGCTGCTGTACGCGGGCATGCCAGCGGACGAGCGTGCCGAGCGGGCACAGTTTCAAATTGCGCGTGTGGGTCTGGCGGGTAAGGAGAAAAACCTGCCAAGCCAGCTCTCCGGCGGTCAGCAGCAGCGCGTTTCCATCGCCCGCGCGCTTGCGGGCAACCCTTCGGTCATTCTTGCGGATGAGCCGACCGGCGCGCTCGATTCGCGCACCAGCCGTGAGGTACTGGATTTTCTGCAAAAGCTCAACGACGAGGGCAACACCATCGTTCTGATTACGCATGACAACAGTATTGCACAGGAGGCAAAGCGCGTCATCCGCGTGGCGGACGGAAAAATCATCTTTGACGGCCCGGCGCGCGAGGCATTTCCGAGAGGAGACTGACAGATGGGATTTACACAGGCGTTTAAACTGGCGCTCAAAAGTCTGGCTGGCAGTAAGTTGCGTGCGTTTCTGACGATGCTGGGTATTATCATCGGCGTCGGATCGGTGATCATTCTTGTCTCGCTCATGCAGGGCATGACGGGCGAGGTTACCTCGATGTTTGAGGATATGGGCACCAATATGCTGACTGTCAATGTTACCGGCCGTGGTTCGTCCCGCACGGTAGATGTGGATGATATGTATGAGCTGTACGAGGGCAATACCGATGTATTCATGGGGATGAGTCCGACCGTATCCGTTATGGGTTCGGTCAAGACCGCAGCCGATTCAGACAGCTTTTCGTCCACCTCGGTCAGTGGTGTTTCTGAACAGTATGCGGAGATCAACGGTCTGGGCCTGCAAAGCGGCCGGTTTATCAGCTATGCGGATTTGGAGGCGCGCAGCAAGGTTGCCGTGGTCGGTACTTATGTGGCGAATATGCTGGGCGGGAATGCAGTCGGGCAGACAGTTAAGGTCAACGGAAACGCGCTGACCGTTGTCGGCGTGATTGAGCAGCAGGATGACTCGACGGAAGGCTCACCGGACGACTGCATTTACCTGCCCTATACGACCGCCTCCAAGCTGATCTTCGGGCAGATTGCTACATATACCTTTGCCACATGGGATTCCTCGCTCAATGCGCAGGGTACGACCATTCTGGATAACGCTTTGTATGCGGTGTTTGAAAACGAGGATTTTTATACCATATCCGATATGCAGGAAATGATTGACTCGATGGAGGAGATGACCGGCATGATGACCATGGTGCTGGTCGGCATTGCGGGCATTTCGCTGCTTGTGGGCGGTATCGGCATCATGAATATTATGCTGGTATCGGTCACCGAGCGCACGCGTGAAATCGGCATCCGTAAATCTCTTGGCGCGAAAAAACGCGATATCATGCGGCAGTTTGTCATTGAAGCGGGTACCACTTCGGCACTGGGTGGTGTGATTGGCATTGTGTTCGGTGCGGCGGTAGCGCTCGCGCTTGGGCAGGCAATCGGTATCAATGCGGCGCCGTCGGTCAGTGCGGTCGGCGTTAGCTTTGGCGTTTCGGTGTTCATCGGTGTATTTTTCGGCTTTATGCCGGCCAATAAGGCGGCAAAACTCAATCCGATTGACGCGCTGCGCTATGATTAAAAGGAGGAGAAGCATGAAAAAGATACTTTCGCTGCTGTTGACGGCGACGGTGCTGCTCGGCTGCCTGCCGTCGGCATTTGCCGCGTCAGCAGTGTCGGAAAGCGTGGTGGAGCAGATCATCCGCTCGACCGGCATCATGGTGGGCGACACAAGCGGCAATATGAATCTGGACAAAACAGTCACCCGCGCGGAATATGCCAAGATGCTGGTCGCGGCATCCGGCTACAAAGACAAGGTGACGGGCACGTCCAATGTTTCGCCGTTCAAGGATGTGCCCTATACGCACTGGGCGGCGGGTTACATTAAAACAGCAGTGCAGCAGGGCTGGCTGACCGGCTATCTGGATGGCAGCTATAAGCCGAATCAGACGGTAACGCTGGAGGAGGCGGCTACCGGCTGTCTCAAGTTGCTCGGCTACACCACCGAGGATTTTTCCGGCTCTTATCCGTATGCACAGCTTGTGCTCTATCAGTCGCTGGGGCTGAACACAGGCGTAACGGCGTCGCAAGGCACGACCATGACCCGCCGCAACATGATGTATCTGTTTTATAATCTGCTCAATGCCGACACCAAGGACGGACAGGTCTATGCGCAGGCGCTGGGCTATACCCTGAACAGCAACGGAGAAATCGACTATCTGGGTATGGTGTCGGACACCATGGAAGGGCCGTTTGTGATAGAGAGCAGCCTGTCAGAGCTAGTTTCGAGCGAAAACAAGACGGTTTATCGCAACGGCTACGCATCCACGGCCGATATGGTGCGGAAGTATGATGTCATTTACTATAATGACTCGACCATATGGGCTTACGCCAATGCGGTCAGCGGCACCTATCAGTCGGCGTCGCCTTCCACTTCTTCGCCGACATCGGTCACGGTTGCGGGCAATACCTATGAAATCGAGACGAGCGAAGCGGCCTATGCGCTGTCGGCGCTCGGCGGGCAGAACATCGGCGATGTGGTCACGCTGCTGCTCGGTCGAGACGGTAAGGTAGCCTATGCACTGCCCGCAGAGGACTATGCCGCATCGGTTGCCGGTGTAGTCACCGCGGTTGGCACAGGTACCTACTATAATGCGGTCGGCAATGCGTATACCGCCCGCACCATCACCGTCACAGCGACTGACGGCGGCAGCTATGTATATCCCTGCTCCAAAACCACGATAGAAGAGGGCGATTTTGTTGCAATCGGTTTCGGTTCGTCCGAAACCGATGTTTCTATCCTGCAATCCGCCTCCCTGACCGGTACGGTATCGGGCCGCACCATCGGCAGCCGCACCATGGCGGATGATATCCGGATTCTGGATGTCAACGATACCGCTGCAGTGCGCGTTTATGATTCGCGGTTAGACGGTGCGGTGCTGGAAAGCGGAGATGTGCGCTATTGTGCGGTAAACGACGCGGGAGAGATTACGGATTTGATTTTGCGGGACTTTACAGGCGATCTGTATGAGTACGGCATTATCACCTCGGCCAAAAATGAGTCGAACGGTATGAGCACATCGGGCGAGTACACTTATTTGGTAAATGGTGAGGAAAAAACGCTGACCACCAGCGGCAGCTCGCTCGGGGCATCAGCCGGACCGGCGCGCCTGACGATGGAAAACGGGCAGCTGCAATCCGTGCGTGCGCTCAATCAGATCAAAAATCCGGACGGTATCACGCAGCTTGGCGTGACAAAGGATGGGGAAAGCTGGCTATTCTGGGATGACTGCGCGGTGTATCTGTATGAGAACGCAAATTATAGCCTCCTCTCACTGACCGAACTGCGCAACAATTTTGATGTATATAACGTCACCTGCTATTACGATAGGGATACCGACGACGGCGGACGTATTCGTATTGTGATTGCGCGTCCTGCATGATACCGACAAAAAGGGTTTCTCTCTCGGAGAAACCCTTTTGATATTTCTTGCGCTTTGCACAAATGGAAGCTATAATAACTGTATAAAACGCAGATTGGAGCGAGAAAAATGGCTTCGGATAAAACCAATGTGATGCGCGTGCTGGAACAGCATAAAATCGCGTATACCGCACATGAATATCCGCACGGCAAGGAAGCGGTGGACGGCGTGACGGTGGCCGAATTACTCGGCCAGAACGTGGAACAGGTGTTCAAAACGCTGGTCGCGCGCGGCCGTTCGGGCAGTTATCATGTGTTTGTCATTCCGGTGGCGAAGGAGCTTGACCTGAAAAAAGCCGCCAAGGCTGCAGGCGAGAAGTCGGTCGAGCTGGTGCATGTCAAGGAGCTGCTGGGACTGACGGGATATGTGCGCGGCGGCTGCTCGCCGGTCGGTATGAAAAAAGCATTTGCGACGGTGTTTGACGAGCGTGTGAACGGCATCCCGACCGTGATTGTATCGGCCGGTAAAATTGGATACCAGATTGAGTGCGCTCCCGCAGACCTGATTGCGCTGACGCGGGCTACAACGGCGCCCATTACGACGGATTGAGCAACTCCTCGGCATCCGGAAACAGCGCGAATACGGTCTGCACGCCGCAGCCGGTCAGCTGCGCGAGCTTGGCCTCCAATGTGGAGGCGTCATCGAACAGCACAAAATGCGCGCGGCCGTCGGTGTCGGTGTAGGTGAAGTATTTGGCGCACAGCTCGCGGGAGAAAAATGGCTGCGCGCCAGTGTGCATGAGCAGCGCCTCGCGCTCAACCTTGGTCAAAGTCTTACCGTTCGGTGTGGTAGAAGGCAGGGTGAAATCCTGCGAAACCGGCTGTAAAAACGCCGCAACGCGCGCCGCGCCGTAGATGCCCTGCAAGGACGAGATATAGGCCGTCAGGCTGCCGCCTGAAAGTGCGGTCGGTGTGGTCAAAACCGCATGCGTCAGCTGGCGGCCACAGGATAGCGGGACAAAAAACGGGATATCCGCCTCATGCAGCGCGGTATCAAAAGCGCTCAGCAGCGCGCGGCCGCGCGGGGTATCATGTTCAAAGTCCGCAAATACGCCGGGAGCGCCGGTGCGCTTGGCTTCAAAAACCAGATCGGCTGCCAGCCGGTCCGGATTGCACATCGCCAGATCGAGCGGCGGGTCGCATAAGCCGAGCAGACAGTTTGCCTGTGCGGTGGGCAGCTGCAAACGCTGCAAGGCGCCTTTGGGCGTAATGCCCAGGCAAAGGTGAAGTACGGGCATGCCTTGCCCGGCTGCGCGTGCCGTATCCCGGCCGGTGCATACCAGCACCAGATTTTTCGTATATACCATCATGATCGACTCCCTTGTGTTCGGGACAGCGCGCAAAGCGGAGGTTGCGGCGCTGCACTGGACTTTTTGGACAAATTCTATTACACTATATGTGGCATCCGCCAAAGTGAGAACGCAGGAGTGAACGAATGAACAAACTGATTCCGGATTATGTGTTTGACTCTATTTATGATATTACGCCCGCGCTGCTGGGGCAGCATGGGATTCGCGGCGTGCTGATTGATCTGGACGGCACGATGGCCTCGCACAAAGCGGCGCTGCCGCCGGACACGCTCGCGCCTTTCGTGCGCACGCTGCGCGAGGCCGGCATGCAGGTGCTGGTGTTTTCCAACAACCGAGAGCGGCGCGTAGGAAAATTTTGCGACGCGCTCGGCGCGGACTATATTTGCCGGGCGACAAAACCGCTTTCGTTTGGCTTTCGCCGCGCGGCAAAGCAGCTTGGTCTGCCGCTTAGCCAGATTGCCGTCGTGGGCGATCAGATTTTTACCGATGTGCTTGGCGGGAACTGCGTCGGTGCACTGACCTGTTATGTGCAGACACTGGATCGGCATTATTTCTGGGTGAACGTGCGCTATCAGATTGAGCGCGGCTTTATCGAGCGCGGCAAGCGCAGAATGGAGGCAAGAGGACGACATGAATGAGGCAAGATTCGGCCCGGCGGGCAATTCCGAGTCCTTTGCTGCCGAGGGCTTCAAAAAAAGTGAGGACGCGCCTGCATGGTTGGCCGCCAAGGGCCTGACTGCGTTTGAATATCAGTGCGGCCGCGGTGTGCGCTGCGGGGAGGAGACCGCGCGAAAAATCGGCGCGGCGGCAGCACTGCATGGTATCCGTATGAGCATCCACGCGCCGTATTTTATCAATCTGTCCTCCGAGGAAACCGAACGGATGGAAAAAAACATTGGCTATGTGCTGGAAACAGCGCGGCTGGCCGTGCCGCTGGGCGCGACGCGCATGGTGGTGCACTGCGGAGGACAGGGCAAACTGACGCGTGAGCGCGCGATGCGCAATACGCATGAAAATGTCAAAAACATTCTGCGCGCTTTGGAGCAGGAGCACTTGACCGGCTGTACGGTTTGCTTGGAAACTATGGGCAAGAAAAGTGTGCTCGGCTCGGCGGAAGAGGTTTGCGAGCTGGTTGCAGCGGACGAGCGTCTGCTGCCTTGCATCGACTTTGGCCATCTCAACTGCCGCACGGACGGCGGCATGTCGACGCGTGAGGATGTAGTGCGCCTGTTTGATCGGATGGAGAACACCATCGGCGTGGAGCGTACGCGCGTGCTGCATGCGCATTTTTCACATATTGAATACAACGCAAAGGGCGAGGTGCGGCATCTGACCTTTGCCGATACGGAATACGGGCCGGACTTTACACCGGTGGCGCAGGAAGCTGCGGCGCGGGGCTACACCCCGACTTTTATTTGTGAATCGGCCGGAACACAGGCCGAGGATGCAGTGACGATGATGCAAATTTTTCACAAGGAGATAGAAAAATGAAAAAAGTGCTGCTGATTCATGGACCCAATCTCAATCTGACCGGTCAGCGTGAGCCGGGGATTTACGGCTCGGAGACACTGGCCGCCATCAACGCAGAGGTGGTCAACAAATGCCAGCGTCTGGGGATGGAGTGTACGGTGTTCCAATCCAACTCGGAGGGCGCGCTCATTGACCGTATTCACGCGGCGCGTGAGGACTGTGACGCCATCATCATCAACGCGGGCGCATATACGCATTACAGCTATGCGCTGCGCGACGCCATTGCCGCAGTGCGTCTGCCTGCTGTGGAGGTACACATGTCCAATGTACATGCGCGCGAGGAATTTCGGCATAAGTCTGTCATTGGGCCGGTGTGCGCGGGCGTGATTGCGGGCTTTGGCAAGCATAGCTATCTGCTGGCTGTGGACGCGGTCAAAGCAATCATCGGATGAGGCGATAGGAATGAAACGAAAGCAATTGCAGGAGCTGCTGCTGGAAGCGCCGTATGATGCGCTGGTGCTGACAAGCGAGGTCAACCGTCGCTATGCGACAGGGTTTCACTCGTCGGCGGGTGTGGTGTATCTGTCCGCGGAGCAGGCGGTGTTCTATACGGATTTCCGTTATGTGGAAGCAGCACGCGCAGCAGTCACGGATTTTGAGGTGCGCGAGATTGGTGTGGGCCGCAGCTACACCGCAGCCGTCAACGAGCTGATTGCGCAGGACGGTGTGCGGACAGTGGCGCTGGAGGACGAGACGCTGACGCATGCCGAATATACCAGATGGGCGACTGCGCTGCATGCCACGGCCAAGCGTCTGGAGGATAGTATTGCCCGTTTGCGCGTGACCAAAGAGGATGACGAGGTAGAGAAGATTGTCGCGGCGCAGCGCATTGCTGAGCAAGCGCTGGAGGAAGTCATGAACGATATCCGTGTTGGCGTAACCGAGAAAGAGATCGCCGCGCGCTTGACTTATCTGATGCTGCACTACGGAGCGGAGAATATGTCGTTTGACCCAATTGTGGTGTCGGGAGCGAACAGCTCCAAGCCGCACGGTGTGCCGACCGATAAAACGATTGCGGCGGGAGACTTCGTAACGATGGATTTCGGCTGCATTGTGGACGGCTATTGCTCGGATATGACGCGCACGGTTGCGGTTGGGCACGTGACTGAGGAAATGCAGCGCGTGTACGATATTGTGCTGGATGCGCAGCTGGCGGGTATCGCGTGCTGTAAGGCGGGTATATCCGGCCGGGAGGTGGACGGCGCGGCGCGCCGTGTGATTGAGGCGGCGGGTTACGGCGATGCCTTTGGCCACGGCTTTGGTCATGGCGTGGGACTGGAAATTCACGAGGCGCCGACCGCGTCCTCGCGTTCCGATGCGCTGCTGCCCGCCGGGAGTATTCTAACGGCTGAGCCGGGCATTTATCTGCCCGGGAAATTCGGCGTGCGTACCGAAGACATGCTGTATGTCATTGAGGATGGCTGCATCAATCTGACTGAAGCGCCAAAGACGCTGCGCATTTTGTAAAAAGTGAATATCAGATAGAAAAAAGCACCGGAAACGCTTGTGTTTCCGGTGCTTTGCTGTTAAGGCAACACCGCACAATTGCATCTTCGATGCTTTGCACAAATTTTGTGCCCAGATTTTGTTGCGATTTCTTGCAATACATCAAGTGTTGCTGCAAAACTGTGCCGCATCTGGACGCAAAATTGACACGCAAATCCTTCTTGCTGAATGATGTGGTATTGCCTTAAGTATTTCGGATACGGAAGGAGATTACTCCTCGTCCTCGATTTCCAGATAGTCAGCCAGATCCTTAAACAGGGCAGTCGGATCGACATCATCCTCCAGCACGATCTGTAGCGGCTCGTTGAGGGAGAGCAGGAACATGCCGAGCAGGCTCTTGGCGTCTACCATGCCGCTCTTGCCATGAATCCAAATGTCAAAGCCGTACTTGGTGACAATTTTGTTAATCTTCTGAATATCATCCGTATTCTTTACGCGGATACCTCTGGTCATAATGATTACCTCCATTTCTAAAGCACTGTGTTCTTTTCTGCTATCATTATAGCATAAAAATATGGAAAGGAAAGAGTTTTTTACGTTATCCGGTATTTTTCATCATTATGAAGCGGGGAAAGGGATGTGTTTCGTGATTCTTGTGTTTAATGCACAAATGATACGCGGTAAAACTGTGCAATGTGAAAATTTCATATAAATATAACCAAAAAAGAACAGCCTGCGTATCAGCAAGCTGTTGTATGCCGAGCCGGAACAGCCCCACACCGTCCGGCCTCATTTACCCCCACAGGGCTTTCTACTCTTCTATCGAAATGGTGATATGATTGATTCGGATAGCTGCAATTGTTTCGGTTTGCAGGAAACGACGGCTTTCAGAATCGTTCTGGTATTGGTATTCGATGCCGAGCTGCGCTGTTGTTGTATCAGAGCTGTCCAAGCTGAGCGAGTTTCCGTGCGAAAGTGTCTGCACGGTGGTGCCGTCTCGCAGAACAAGCGTTACAACCGGTGTCTCACAGTCGTCGAAATATAGTGGATCCTCGGATGTAGGATCGATCGGCATGGTGCCGGAAAGTTCCACGCCCAGAGGCGTAATGGTGAGCTGCTCGAGACGAATACCGTCCGCCATGGTCAGGCCTAACTCACGCGTCAGCGTTTTTACGCTTGGCGCGCTGAAAGAAAACGACCAGCCGGTTTCGGTCAACGGCGTATAACGTCGGTAAGAAATTTGCGGCTCCAGATAGGGCAAATCAGCCTCTGTTAGCCCCTTAAACTGGGTTTCGCAAAGTTCAGTGGCCTGGCCTGCGTCTCCGTAGCTGTGCAAAGAGCCATAGTACAGATGATTGTTGCGGATATCCCGTAAGGCATCGATTTGTGCGGTCACGCTGTCATAGGAATCATATTCGGGCATGCGGAGCGAAACGCACAAAGTGTCGCCCTCAAAGGCGACGCCTGCAAATTGGATTTCGGGGGATGGATAGGACTGCGGCAGGATAGCGCTCGTGCAGTCCTGCTGTTGCAGGGCGGTGAGCCGCTCGGCTCCGCTATCCTCCGCCTGATAAGAAACCGGATGAGAACGATAGATAGCGGCAAGATTCACAGGGACAGACAATGTATCGGTCTGCTCCATGCAGGATGCTGGATCGATGGTCAGAGTCAGCTGACGGTCGCCGGGATCCTCGGTCAGTGAGAATGCCTCATAGTAATACTCTACCGAAGGATCCTGACTGTCCATCGAACCCATCCCGCTGGAGGACACGCAGTATTCATCCGAACCGTCCATCAGCAGGTTGGAATTGCCCAAAAGGGTGATGCGTGAATCGGTGTTGACGATGGAGTTATCCGCATAGCGGAAAGAATAGAGGACCGCCACGTCGTCCTCGCTGACGATAGCGTCTTCCAGCGTGATGGTGCATCCCTCGATCGTCTGCGTTTGCCGCACGGGAGTGGCCAGACCGTCCGGTATCATTACGTTCTGTCCAAAAAGTGCGTTCCAGCCGCCGGAGAACTGCACCACAGCCGCGGCGGCAGTTGCGGTCAGCAAAACCGCGGCAAGGATAGCGGCCAGAAAGCGCTGTGGGCTGCGCAGCGGCATGCGGCGGCTGCGGCGGGCGCGCTGCTCACGTACCGCACCGACAATATCATACATCGGCGTTTCGATCTGCTCCAGCGCTTGGCGGATGCGCAGATCATCCGGTGTGAGTTTCATATTCCTTGCTCCTCCTCTCTGCTGGTGTGCCTTGCAATGCTTGGGCCAGCTTTTTTCGTGCGCGCTCATACCGTTTGCGAAGGGTTGCGGCCTGTTTGCCGTAAATAACGGCAAGCGCATCAAAACTACGCTGCTCGATGACCCGGCTGTATACCAGCGCGCGCTGTTCAGGCGATAGGGTTTCGAGTGCGCGACGCAGGTCCTCGCCGATATAATCCGGGTCGGTGGCCATAGGCGGTGGCGTGACAAGCTGGCGCTTGCGGTGGCGCAGCAGGTCGACGCAGGTCGTATAGGCAAGGCGGTACAGCCATGCGCTCAGGCTAGTGCCCGGACAAAACCGGTGATGGTTGTCATAGGCTTTGATAAACGTGGTCTGCACGGCATCCTGTGCTTCGTGATAGTCGCATAGAATGTGATGACAATATCGCAGAAGTGGCTGACCGTACAGCGCGATGGCATCTGCGAGCGCTGTCTCGCTGCCTTCAGCAAAGCGCTCGTCGAGTGGGCGGGCGTCCATGACTGCGCCCCCTTTCTTAGGAACATGTTCACCCTTTATAACGGATGTCAGGCACATTTTGTGACAGTGTTTCCGGAATTTTTCCGTTTTGTTACTAAAATCCTATGAAATGGGATGGGGTGGGGAAATAAATAAACAAAAAAACACCGTCGGAATTGTACATTACGACGGTGTTTGCGGTTATATTTTACGGCTCGAGGCGGTTCATGTCGCGCGGGAACATGGACGCATCACGCACGTTGGTGAGTTTCAAAAGCTGCATGGTCAGACGCTCCAGACCGATGCCCAGACCGCCGTGCGGCGGCATGCCGTATTTGTGCAGCATGGTGAACGATTCAAACAGCTCGACATTCATCTTGCGTGCTTCCAGCTTGGCAATCTGCTCCTGATAATCGTGGATACGCTGGCCGCCGGTGGTGATTTCCAGACCGCGGAACAGCAGATCGAACGACAGGGCGAGCTTGGGATCCTCCGGGTCGTCCATCGCATAGAACGGACGCTTGGCAGACGGGAAGTGAGTGACGAATACGAACTCGCTGCCGTACTCTTCCTTAGCCCACTGGCAGAGCAGCACTTCCTCGTCCGGGTTGAGGTCGTAGCGGTTTTTGGACTTGTGGCCGTACTTCTCCTCCATAATCTGCTTGGCCTCATGGAAGCGGATGGTGGGAATCTCAGTGATTTCCGGGATATCCGCCTTGAGCAGAGCAAGCTCTTCCGGACAGTGCTCCTTGACATAAGCCATGACCGATTTGAGCATGCCGGTTTCCATCGCCATGACATCGTACATCGAGTCAATGTATGCCATCTCAAAGTCCAGACCGATATATTCATTCAAATGACGCGAGGTGTTGTGACGCTCGGCGCGGTATACGCTGCCGACTTCAAATACACGACCGAACGCGCCGGCGAGATACTGCTTGTGGAACTGCGGAGACTGCGCAAGGTAGGCCGGCTGGCCGAAGTAGTCGAGCTTGAATAGGTTTGCGCCGCCTTCCGCACCCGCAACCACAATCTTGGGTGTGTGGATGTGGGTAAAGCCTTGCGACTGCATATACTGTGCAAAGCCGTCCGCGATTGCACCCTGCACGCGGAACACCGCTTGCTTGATAGGATGGCGCAGCGTAATCGGACGCAGCGGCAAATCTACATCGAGCGACAGGCCCATATACTTCTTGCCCAGCGGTACCGGCAGCTGGTCGTACGGACGACCAATCACCTGGATAGCGCTTAGCACAACCTCGATGCCGTGCTCCGCGCGCGGCTCTTCGTGTACCGCACCGGTGACCTCAAGCACCATGGCATCCTTAATTTCGGCGCGCTTGATGCCGCCGATTTCGTCTCCCTGAAAGGTGCACTGGATGAGACCGCGCTCAACACGCATGATGACGAACGCAAAGTCCGACATATCGCGCACGCGGTGCACCGTACCGCGGAAGGTGACTTCGCCGCCGACTGCATCACACACACGCTTTACGGTATCGACATACTGGCCCGCTTCGTGAATCATTTCCATAATTATTAACGCCTCTCTGTTTCAGCATTTTCATACAGGGTCATATTATACCATTGATTTGCAAAATAGACAAGTTTTTTGCGAGAAAAAGGTGAAAAAGCAACGGATAAAATGGTCTTATCGTTTGAGCTTGCGCAGCACGGCCTGCATTTCCGCGCGGCCTTCGCCGCTGGCGACAATGCACACGGCGTAGACGATTGCGCCCGCAGGTACGGCGCAGACCAGCTGCAAGAGGTTGCCCACCGGAAGAAGAGTGCAGCCGAAGGCTGCCGCGCCGCACAGCGCGGCGCTGACGATGATGCGGGTCAGATTTTTGGCAGGCACATGGAACAGAAAACGCCGCCGCACTCGCACACAGGTGATGATAAAGTAGGACGCAAATGCAACAATCGAGCCCATGGCGCCGCCGGTAAATCCGAACGCGCGCAGCAAAATAACACTGGAAACCACCTTGATAACCGCAGCCACCGCGCTGTTTTGCAGCACATGCACGGTAGCTTGCTCCAGCTCGTACGCCTTGTTGGCGTATTCCGTCAGCCCCATAAACAGCATGGCAAATGCTGTGTACGCAATGACCGGCGCGCCTGCGTCATACCCTTTGGCAAACAGCACACGCGACATCGGCAGCGCGACCGCCGTCAGGCCGGCGACTGCCGGTACAGCGATCAGCAGATACAGCCGTACGCCCTGATCGAGCAAGGGCTTGGCCGCGGACTGTCCGCCCTCGCGCCACGCGCGCAGCACAGCGGGGTATACGCCGCGCATGATGCCGACCGAAATCATGGTGAACAGGCCGGAAGCAATAGAGTTGTTGGATGAGTAGATGCCGTAGGAATCCATATCGAAAAAGCCGACGACAAGATACTTGTCGATCTGATTGAGCAACGTGACCGAGATGGAAACGCCCATCAGCGGCACGCCGAAGCGCAGGAATTTGCCGAACAGTTCGCGCGAGAACCAGCGCAGTCGCGCAATCGACGGAAGCCCGAGTGCGATCACCGCGCCAATACCGGCCACACCGTCCGCCACCGTGTTGGCACAGATGGCAGGGAAGGGGGAGGCCGGGTTGCGCATACCGAACACCAGTCCGTAAGCAACCAGCAGTTTGAGCACGGCGGAGGTGAGGCTGAGCGTAATGGAGGCACGCATACGGCCGAGCTGAATGAGCGCGGAATTGAGAATCTGAAAGACCGTGTAGCTGAAAAACATGGTCATAAAGCCCAGATACAGGGGGTCGTGCAGGATCACGGCAGCGCCGCAGCAGAAGACAGCAACCGCCGCGCAGATGATAAGGTATACGGTCGAGACGGTCGAGAACAGGCCGCGTCCCTGATCCTTGCCGAACTCTTCCCCGACATAGCGGGTGGCGGCGTTTGCCATCCAGCCGGCCAGAATCAGATAGGCGATCTGCACGTTGAAGTTGATAAAGTTGAACGTGCCGACGGTGGACTCGTAAAACAGGTGCGTATACAGTGATGTGCATGCAATGACCAGCAGGCCTTCGATGACCTTGGCCGGCAGGAACAGCATCGCATCGCGCGTCATGGTATTTTTGGAGGACAAAGGAAAAACCCTCGCTTTCGGTCAGATAAATATAGTATAACATGGTTTTTCGGGAAAAACAAATAACGGTTTGTAAACAGTGGCACTTGCGTTTTGCATTTACACGGTATCCATGGTATACTGTCTATATCTGTGAGAAAATGTCCTTTGGAGGAATCTGTTTTGCGAGTGATGCATGTGATGGGCGGCGGCGACGTGGGCGGCGCCAAGACCCAAATTATGAATACCGTCACCGGACTTGCCAGACGCAATGAAGTGATGCTGATTTCCTTCCGCGCAGGCCCGTTTGCGGATGAGGCACGCGAGCGCGGCATCGATGTGCGCGTGATCGAGCGGCACAACCCGTTCCGCGCAGCACGGGCGATGCGTGATTTGGTCGATCAGTTTCAGCCGGATATCATCCATTGTCACGGCGGCCGCGCCAACCTGATGGGGGCGATGGTGCGCCGCACGCGCCGCGTGCCGGTGCTGACGACCGTGCACTCGGACTATAAGCTGGATTATCTGGGTAACCCATTCAAGCAGCATACCTTTGGCGCAGCCAATGCGGTGGCGCTGCGTTTTCTGGATTTCTACCAGCCTGTGGCCGACCGCATGGCGCGCACGCTCATTGAGCGCGGCTTCGATCCCGAGCGCATCGTCAAAATTTATAACGGCATGGATTTTCACCGCCCCGAGGGCGAGTTTGACCGTGCGCAGTATCTGAAAGAGACCTACGGCGCGGAAATCCAGGATGGCGACGTGTTATGTGGCATCGCCGCGCGCTTGACGGCCGTTAAGGATATCGCGACCACTGTGCGCGCCTTTGCCGCGGCGCTACAGGATGCGCCGCAGCTGCGCCTGTTCATCGCAGGCGAGGGTGAGGATGAGGAGATGCTAAAAAGGCTGTGTGCACAGCTGCATGTTACCGACCGCGTGACGTTTTGCGGCTGGGTGTTGCCGGTCGAGCCGTTTTTCCGCGCAATGGATATCAATTTGCTGTCCTCGGTATCCGAGACCTTCCCGTATTCCATTCTCGAAGGCGTCTGCGCGGGCTGCGCGACCATCTGCTCGGATGTGGGTGGTATGTCAGAGCTGATTGACACGGGCGAAAACGGTTATATTTTCCCAATTGGAGATTATAAAAAGCTCAGCGAATACATGGTGCGGCTGGCAAACGACGCGGAGCTGCGCCAAACCTTTGCGCAGGCGCTGTACGAGAAAGCATCGCGCGATTTCTCCAAGGACAAGATGTGCGAACGGCAGGAAGCCAATTACCGTCACCTGCTGGCGCGCTTTCATCGCCCGAAGGATGAGCGCGAGAGCATCGTTGTCTGCGGCGCATACGGACGCGGCAATGCGGGCGACGACGCGATTTTGGAGGCAATTGTGCAGGAGATGCGCGCGCTCGCGCCCGAGCGCACGATCTGCGTTATGTCCCGCCGCCCGCAGGAGACCCGCCTGACTTACCGCACGGGTGCGGTATACACCTTTAACATCTTTTCGATCCTGCGGCGATTCCGCCGCGCGGCGCTGTATATCAACGGCGGCGGCACGCTGATGCAGGACGTGACCTCTACCCGCTCCATCTGGTATTATTGCTATACGCTGCGCGCCGCAAAAAAGCGCGGCTGCAAGGTGATGATGTACGGCTGCGGCATCGGCCCCATCAACCGCGCGGGCAACCGCAAGATGGCGGCGAAGACGATACAGGGGTCGGTCGACCGCATCACACTGCGCGATGAAAACTCCCGGCAGGAGCTGGCGCGCATGGGCGTGACCCGGCCGGACATCCGCGTATCCGCCGACCCGACCATTATTCTGGACGCCGCACCGTATGAGGTGGTGTCGCTGGCTATGGAGCAGAGCGGCATCGACCCGAACGGGCGCTATATCGGCTTTGGTCTGCGCAACTGGAAAGGACTGGACGCGGCGCTGCCTGCGATTGCGGCGGCGGCGGATTACGCTTATGAAAAGCATGGCCTGACGCCGGTATTTGTGCCGATTGAGTTTCCCAGCGATTTGACGCCCGCCGAGCGGGTGGGCGCGCTGCTGCACTGTCCGTGGTATGCGGTGAGAACCCGCCAGCCCATTGAGGTTACCATCGGTATCCTCGCACGAATGAAAACTGTGGTTGGTATTCGCCTTCATTCGCTGATGTTCTCGGCGGGGCAGAGCGTGCCGGTTGTCGGCATGAGCTACGATATCAAGGTGGACAGCTTTCTCAAATATATCGGCAGCAGCACTTGTTTGCAGCTGCGCGAGGTGCGCGCGGACGAGCTGTGCGGCCTGATCGATAAGTGTCTGTCCGGTGCGCTGGATGAGGAAGTGCGGCGCAACGCTAAGCTGCTGCGTGAGCGTGAGCATGAAAATGTGCGCGGCGCGGCAATTCTGCTTGGCATTGAAGAAGAAAAGGAGGAGGCAGAAGAGTGAAAAACCATATCGTTTGCCTTTCAACCACCAACTATCACCCGTTACCGACGCGCAAGCAGAATGTGATGAGCCGCCTGCGGAATAGTGAGGTGCTGTACTTTGACCCGCCGGTGTCGCTGATTGCGCCCCTCAAGGACAAAAAAGCGTCGGCTTATATCAATAAGTATAAGCAGCCGGGGGAAAAGGTCGAAGGGCATGAAAATATCACAGTATATGCGCTGCCGCCCGTGCTGCCGTTTTTCAACAAGTTCCGCTGGGTGAACAAAATCAACCAGAAGCGGCAGGCGGCTTTTGTGCGCAAAAAGATGCGCGAGCATGGCTTTGGGGATGAAACCGTGCTGTGGTGCTATTCGCCGTCCTCGTGCGATATTGTCGAGCATGTGCCGCACTGCGCACTGGTGTACGACTGCGTAGACCGCCACTCGGCCTACAAGGGCCACATCAACCCGGCGGTGGTCGATCAGATGGAGCGCGATTTGGCAAAACCCGCCGATCAGGTGTTTGCGACGGCAGTTGGTTTGGCCGAAACGCTCGAAAAAATCAATCCGACAACCAGCATGATTCCAAACGGTGCGGCATACGAGATTTTCTCACGTGTGCAGAAGGAAAAGGACAGTTTGCCGTGCCCGGCGGATATGAAAGACCTGAAGCATCCGGTATTCGGCTTTGTCGGCATGCTGCAGGAGTGCATCGACTATGCGCTGATCGAAAGGCTGGCAAAGGAGCGGCCGGACGCGACCATTTTCCTCATTGGCCGCACGCTGCCGGGGGTAGACCTGACGCACTTGCAGCAATATCCGAATATTGTGTTTCACGGCCTTGTGCCGCAGCCCGAGCTGCCCGCATACCTTGCGCAAATGGACGTGTGCCTGAACGTATTTCGTGCGGGCGCGTTGAGCAAGGACGTGTCACCGCTCAAGTTCTATGAGTACCTCGCCACGGGAAAGCCGATCGTTTCCACGCGCGAGCCGCTGCAGGTGGAGGATTTCAAGGACGTGGTTTATATTGCGCACAACGCGAATGAATTCCTTTCGATGTGCGACATGGCCGCAGCGGAAAACGACCCGGAGAAGGTGCAGAAGCGGTTGGACTATGGTGCGCAGTGCTCTTGGACCGAGCGGGTGCATCAGATGGAGGCTGTGCTGTATGCCGGGGGCGTTCTGCACGAAAGCTGACGCATGGGACGAATATCTTTGGGCATTTGCACAAAAGAGGAAAAAAGAGTGTAAAATGCTTGCAATGCACGGGCGTTTTGGATAAAATAATAGTGTATCTTCACCGACCGCCTGATAGAAAGAGGTGCGCATATGACCGGCAGTGTTTTCTTGATGCAAACAACAGAAAAGTCCGGGCATTGGTGCACGGTTTCGGGCATTGGTGCAGCACATTGAACGCATATAGGACACGGGTATACCCGTGTCCTCATTTGTTTTTGAGGAGGAATTGCAGATGAAAAAAGTTCTGGTCATCATGGGCTCGGACAGCGACCTGAAGGTGATGGAGAAGTGCATCGACCGTTTAAAGTCGTTTGCTATCCCGACCGAAGTGCGCATTTGCTCTGCACACCGCACGCCGGCGGTGGCCGAGCAGCTGGCTAAGAACGCCAAAGAAGATGGCTTCGGCGTTATCATTGCAGCAGCGGGCAAGGCAGCCCATCTGGGCGGCGTGCTGGCGGCCAATACGATCCTGCCGGTTATCGGCGTGCCGATGGGCACAAGCGTGATGGGCGGTATGGACAGCCTGCTGTCCATTGTGCAGATGCCCAAGGGTATTCCCGTGGCGACGGTTGCAATCGACGGCGCGGACAATGCCGCGATTCTGGCGGCGCAGATGATTGCGCTGTCGGACGACGCGCTCGCGGACAAGCTCGCGCAGTTTAAGGCGGACATGGCAAGCGAGGTCATGGCCAAGGATGAAAAAATCAAGGCGCAGTTTGCATAAAAGGGTAAAGGCGCGGCAGGCGTGACCATTGCGTCGGTCGGGTACAACCCAAAACAAAACCGTTTTGTTTTAAATTACACACATAAATGGAGGAATATGAACATGGAAAAGAAAGAACAGCTCTACGAAGGCAAGGCTAAGAAGGTTTTTGCAACCGATGACGCAAATCTGGTTATCGTGGACTACAAGGATGACGCGACTGCCTTCAACGGCGAAAAGAAGGGAACAATTGCCGGCAAGGGTGTCATCAACAATGTGATGAGCAACCATATGTTCCAGCTGCTCGAGCAGCAGGGCGTGCCGACGCATTTCGTCGAGCAGCTTTCCGACCGCGAGACCGTGGTAAAGAAGGTGTCCATCGTACCGCTTGAAGTGATCATCCGCAATATCTCGGCCGGCTCGTTTGCCAAGCGTTACGGCGTAAACGAAGGCATTGTGTTTGACGAGCCGACCATCGAATTCTCCTACAAAAACGACGATCTGGGCGACCCGCTCATGAACGCTTATCATGCAATCGCGCTCAAACTTGCCACCCGCGAGGAGATTGAGCGCATCAAGACCATGGCCTTCAAGGTCAACGAAGTGATGAAGCAGTATTTTGATACGCTGAACGTCACGCTCGTAGACTTTAAACTCGAGTTCGGCAAGACCGCGGACGGCACCATCGTGCTGGCGGACGAAATCAGCCCGGACACCTGCCGGCTGTGGGACAAGACCACGGGCGAAAAGCTGGATAAAGACCGCTTCCGCCGCGATATGGGCGGCGTGGAAGAGGCCTATGAAGAAATCATGAAGCGCGTAATGAGCAAATAAACCCCGATTAGAAAAAGGCAAATTCATGAAATATCGAATTTTAAAGCAGAGTAAAACCCCATTTGATAAGGTGCACGAGGAGTGCGGCGTGTTTGGCATCGCCGCCCCTCCGGGCAAAGAGATTGCGGCCGCGCATGAAGCCTATGTCGCGCTGTTCGCCCTGCAGCACCGCGGGCAGGAAGCTGCGGGCATCGCGGTCAACAACCGCGGCGTTATCCGCTGCCATAAGGATGTTGGCCTGGTCAGTCAGGTGTTCGGTCAGGATATTTTGGACGGCATGCCCGGTTCGATGGCCGTCGGCCATGTCCGCTATTCGACAACGGGCAACCAGTCAAGAGAAAATGCGCAGCCGATCGCGATTACGCATGTCAAGGGCAACCTTGCCGTGGCGCACAATGGCAATCTGGTCAACGCGGGCGAGTTGCGCCGCCGTATTGAGTTAAACGGCGGCATCTTCCGCTCCTCGAACGACACCGAGGTGCTGGTGTATACCATCGTTAACGAACGACTCAAATGCGGCAGCATTGAAGAAGCGGTCAAAAACACCATGAGCATCATCGAGGGCGCGTATTCGCTGGTCGTGATGAGTCCGCGCAAGCTGATTGCCGCGCGCGACCCACACGGGTTCCGTCCACTGTGCATTGGCCTGCTGGATGGGGCGTATATTTTCGCCTCTGAAACCTGTGCGCTCGACGCATTGGGCGCACAGTTCGTCCGCGATGTGGAGCCGGGCGAGGTTTGTGTGGTGGAAAACGGTGAGCTGCGCTCGATGCACTGCGGCGTGCAATGCAAAAGCACGGCCTGCGTGTTCGAGTATATCTACTTCGCCCGTCCGGACTCAATTATCGACGGAGCAAGCGTGGAGCTTGCCCGGCAGGAGGCCGGCAAATACCTGTCCATTGAGCACCCGGTCGGTGCGGATGTGGTCATCGGTGTGCCGGATTCCGGTATCCCTGCCGCTATCGGCTATGCAAAGTTTTCCGGTATCCCGTATGGCGTCGGACTCATCAAAAATCGTTATATCGCCCGCACGTTTATCCAGCCGGGGCAGGACAAGCGGGAGCGCTCGGTGCGGCTCAAGCTCAACGCGCTGCGCACGGCGGTAGAGGGCAAGCGCGTCATCATGGTCGATGATTCCATTGTGCGCGGCACGACCTGTGCGCGGCTGGTAAAGCTTCTGCGTGACGCGGGCGCGGCCGAGGTGCACATGCGCATCTCCGCGCCGCCGTTCCGGCATCCCTGCTTTTTCGGCACGGATATCCCGGAGCGCAGCCAGCTTTTGGCGCATGGCCGTACGGTTGAGGAAATGCGCGAGATCATCGGTGTGGACAGCTTAGGCTTCCTGTCGCTTGAGGCGGCGCGCAAAATTGCGGTCGGCTGTAAGCTCGGTTTTTGCGACGCCTGTTTCTCGGGCGAGTATCCGGTTCCCGTGCCGGAGCAGGCGGAAAAAAATATGTTTGAAAATGAAATACCGCTCGATAGGAACAAAGACAAGGAGTAAGAAATGGGAGGATTTTTCGGCGTAGTCTCCAAGCAGGACTGCGTGCTGGATATTTTCTTCGGCGTGGACTATCATTCACATCTGGGTACGCGCCGCGGCGGCATGATCCTGTACGATAAGGAGCGCGGCTTTCAGCGCCAGATCCACAGCATCGAAAACACCCCTTTCCGCACGAAATTTGAAAAAGACCTGCCGGACTTTTCCGGTTGCAGCGGCATTGGCTGCATCAGCGACACCGACCCGCAGCCTCTGCTTGTGCGCTCCCATCTCGGTCTATATGCGCTGACGACAGTTGGCATCATCAACAACGCGGAGGAACTGGTTTCCCGGTATTTTTCCGATCATGGCCATCAGTTCATGGCAATGAGCTCGGGCAAGGTCAACTCCACCGAGCTGGCGGCGGCACTCATCAACCAGAAGGGAGATCTGGTTTCCGGAATCCTGCATGCGCAGGAGTTGATTGACGGTTCGCTGACCGTTCTGGTGCTCACGCCGGACGGCATCATTGCCGCGCGCGACCGTCTGGGTCGGCTGCCGGTGCTGATAGGTCGAAATGAGGATGGCAGCTGCATTTCATTTGAATCCTTTGCGTATCACAAACTCGGCTATGAGGACGCTTATGAGCTTGGGCCGCGCGAAATTGTCAAGGTGACCGAGGAAGGTTTTCAAACGCTCTCGCCTGCGGGCGAAGAGATGAAAATTTGTTCCTTCCTGTGGACGTATTACGGTTACCCCAATTCCAACTATGAAGGCGTCAATGTTGAGGTGATGCGTTACCGCAATGGCGCTATTATGGCGCAGGACGACCAGAAGCGCGGTCTTGCGGGAGATGTGGACTATATTGCAGGTGTACCGGATTCCGGTGTGCCGCACGCAATCGGCTATGCCAACGAATGTGGCAAGCCGTTTGCCCGCCCGTTTGTCAAGTATACCCCCACGTGGCCGCGCTCGTTCATGCCGACCAACCAGAAGGTCCGCAATCAGGTTGCTAAGATGAAGCAGATTCCGGTTCCCGAACTGATCGAAGGCAAAAAGCTGCTGTTTGTGGATGATTCCATTGTGCGCGGTACACAGCTGCGTGAGACAGTCGAGTTCCTGTATGAGTCAGGTGCCAAGGAAGTGCACATGCGCTCGGCCTGTCCGCCGATTATGTACGGCTGCAAGTATCTGAACTTCTCCTCCTCCAATTCCGAGATGGAGCTGCTTGCCCGCCGTATCGTGCAGGAGCTGGAAGGCGACGAAGGGGAGAAACATCTGGAGGAATATGCGGACGCCAATACCGAGCGCGGTCAGTGTATGCTGAAAACCATCTGTGAGAAGTTCGGTTTCAGCTCGCTGGGGTATCAGTCGCTTGACGGCCTTTTGGAGGCCATCGGGCTGGACCGCGACAAGGTTTGTACCTATTGCTGGAACGGCAAGGAATAAGCCGTTTCGCTGAAATAAAGACGAAGGAGTATTACTATGAGTGAGAGCCGTTCTGAAAGCTACAAGGCAGCCGGTGTAGACGTTACCGCCGGTTACGAGGCGGTCAAGCTGATGAAGCCG
Organism: Candidatus Agathobaculum pullicola; assembly: GCF_052117205.1. Lineage (NCBI taxonomy): Bacteria > Bacillati > Bacillota > Clostridia > Eubacteriales > Butyricicoccaceae > Agathobaculum > Candidatus Agathobaculum pullicola. The sequence continues at coordinate 46,283 of NZ_JBQKJP010000017.1, forward strand.
ATGGTTGAATCGACCTTTACGAAGGGCGTGATGGGCACGCTCGGCGGCTTCGGCGGCCTGTTCCGTCCGGACTTTAAGGGCATGGCTGATCCCATTCTGGTTTCCGGCACGGACGGCGTGGGCACCAAGCTCAAGTTGGCCTTTTTGATGGATAAGCACGACACGGTCGGCATCGACTGCGTGGCGATGTGCGTCAATGACATCGCTTGCTGCGGTGCGCAGCCGCTGTTTTTCCTGGATTACATCGCGGTCGGTAAGAATCACCCGGCTAAGATTGCGCAGATGGTCTCCGGCATCGCGGAGGGCTGCCGTCAGGCAGGCTGCGCGCTAATCGGCGGCGAGACCGCCGAAATGCCCGGCTTTTATCCGGAAGATGAGTACGATATGGCAGGCTTCTCGGTCGGTATGGTCGATAAGGAAAAGATGATCGACGGCACGAACATTCGTCCGGGCGACGCGCTGATCGGCGTTGCCTCCTCGGGCGTACATTCCAACGGCTATTCGCTGGTACGCAAGACGCTAGGCATCAACGAAAAGTCCGTGCGCCGCTATATTGACGAGTTCGGCAAGACGCTGGGCGAAGAGCTGCTGACTCCGACCAAAATTTACGTCAAGGCAATTCAGGGCCTCATGGGTAAGGTCGAGGTTAAGGGCATCAGCCACATCACAGGCGGCGGCTTCTATGAGAACGTGCCGCGTATGCTGCCGGACGGCATCTGTGCCAAAATCGAAAAGAGCGCGATGCCGGTGCCGCCGGTGTTTGACCTGATTGCAAAGACCGGCAAGATTCCGGAGCGCGATATGTACAACACCTTTAACATGGGCGCGGGTCTGGTGCTCGCTGTGGCGGCAGAGGATGCGTCCCGTGCGGTGGCTGCGATTTCGGCCGCAGGCGAGAAGGCATACATCATCGGTGAGTGTGTGGCTGGTGAAAAAGGCGTCGTGCTCGAGTAAAAGAGTGGAGAATCAGTTATGATAAACATCGCAGTTTTGGTTTCGGGCGGCGGCACGAATCTTCAGGCACTGATTGACGCGCAGGCCGCAGGTCAGATCGAAAACGGCCGTATCCGGCTGGTGATTTCCTCCAATCCGGACGCATTTGCGCTGGAACGTGCGGCAAAGGCGTCCATTCCGTCCGCTGTGCTGCGCCGCCGCGACTTTGACAGTGCGGAGGACTACGGCGCGGCACTGACTGCGCTGCTGGAGGAATACGAGATTGGTCTGATCGTGCTCGCGGGCTTTATGACCGTGCTGCCGGACAGCTTTTGCAGCCGCTATGAAAACCGTATCATCAACGTACATCCGTCGCTGATTCCATCCTTTTGCGGAGCGGGTTTTTACGGCCTGCGCGTGCATGAGGCTGCCCTTGCCAAAGGGGTTAAGGTGACCGGTGCAACCGTGCATTTTGTCTCAGAAGTGGTGGATGGCGGCGCAATCATTGCGCAAAAAGCGGTTGAAGTGGAGGAAGGCGATACGCCGGAGACGCTGCAGAAGCGCGTGATGCGTCAGGCCGAGTGGATTCTGCTGCCGCAGGCTGTCAGCGATTTCTGTGCGGGAAGACTTCACGTACACGGCGCATGGGTCGCCAGAAAATAAGGAGGAAGGAAAGCGTTATGAGCAAGAATGTGTTCGATATCAGCAATGAGCTGATAAGCAATGCCTATCCGGGACGCGGCATCATTTTTGGCCGCACACAGGATAATAAGCAGAACGTAGTGGCCTATTTTATCATGGGCCGTTCGGAGAACAGCCGCAACCGTGTATTTGTGAAGACCGATGACGGCATCCGGACCGAGGCTTACGACCCGTCCAAGATGACCGATCCCTCGCTCATCATTTATCATCCGGTGCGTCAGTGCGGCGGCAAACTGGTTGTCACCAACGGCGATCAGACCGATACGATTTGTGAATATCTCAAAGCAGGGAAAAGCTATATCGATGCGCTGCGTACCCGTCAGTTTGAGCCGGACGCTCCCAACTATACTTCGCGCATCTCGGGCGTCGTCAACGAGGACGGTTCCTACAGCCTGTCCATCCTCAAGAATTTCACGTCCGACCGTACCTCCAACAAGCGCTTTTTCTATGAATATGACAAGCCGGTGCCGGGTCTGGGGCATTTTATTCACACCTATCAGTGCGACGGTGACCCACTGCCGCCGTTCCGCGGTGAGCCAAAGTGCATTCGGATTGAAAAACCGATAGAGCAATTCACCGAAATGCTCTGGTCGAGCATGAACGAGCAGAACAAGGTCGCTCTGTTTGTGCGCTATATCGATCTGGAAACCGGCGCATACCGTCAGGAGATCCGCAACAAGCACGAGGAGGGCAAGGACGCATGAAAGAGCTGGCACTCAAATACGGCTGCAACCCTAATCAGAAGCCCGCGCGCATCTTTATGACCGAGGGCGAGCTGCCTATCGAAGTATTAAACGGTAAGCCGGGCTATATCAACTTTTGTGACGCATTTAATTCATGGCAGTTGGTAAAAGCGCTCAAAAAAGCGACCGGTATGCCGGCGGCGGCGTCCTTCAAGCATGTGTCGCCTGCGGGCGCAGCGCTGGGAAAGCCGCTGACCGAGGTCGAGAAGCAGATGTACTTCGTCGAGGCCGACCATGAGCTGTCGCCCGTCGCATGTGCCTATATCCGCGCGCGCGGCGCGGACCGCCTGTGCTCCTACGGCGACTGGGCGGCGCTCTCCGACGTGTGCGACGCGGATACTGCATCCTACCTCGCGCATGAGGTGTCTGACGGCATCATCGCGCCGGGTTACACGGATGAGGCGCTCAAAATTCTGAAAACCAAGCGTAAAGGCAGCTATAATGTGGTTCAGATCGATCCGGACTATGTGCCCAAGCCGATCGAGCAGCGCGATATTTTCGGTATCCGTTTCGAGCAAGGCTATAACGATTATGAGATCAGCGAAGCGCTGCTGAACAATATCGTCACCGATAACAAAGAGCTGCCCGAGAGCGCTAAGCACGACATGATCCTGTCGCTCATTACGCTCAAGTACACCCAGTCCAACTCGGTTTGTTATGTCAAGGACGGCATGACCATTGGTGTCGGCGCAGGCCAGCAAAGCCGTATCCATTGCACGCGGCTGGCAGGCAACAAGGCGGACAACTGGTTCCTGCGGCAGCACCCCAAGGTGCTCGGCCTGCAGTTTGTGGATGGCATCCGCCGTCCCGACCGTGACAATGCGATTGACGTATACATTTCGGATGAGTACGAGGATGTGCTGGCGGATGGTGTCTGGCAGAATACCTTTAAGGTCAAGCCTGAGGCGCTCACGGCTGAGGAAAAGAAGGCATGGATTGCGAAGAACACGGGCGTGACCGTTGGTTCGGATGCGTTCTTCCCGTTTGGCGACAATGTCGAGCGTGCGCGTAAGTCAGGCGTGCAGTATATCGTGCAGCCGGGCGGATCGATTCGGGATGACAACGTCATTGAGACGGCGAACAAATATGGTATTGTCATGGCGTTTACCGGCATGCGCCTGTTCCACCATTGAGTCGAGAAAACGCTGCATCTGCGGCAAATTGGATACTGGCAGCATTGATTGTGCAGGTCGCAGCCGCGGCCTGCGTCGGCATGGCGGGCGCATGGACCGGGGCGGCGCTCATGGCATTGTGCTATCTGATGAACGCATGGGCCGCGTGGCGGCTGCGCTGCCTCTTGGCGCTGAGCGCGGCGCTCATCGGCTGCGTGCTGACTTTGCTGCTGCCCAACGGCACTCATCCCGACTGGATTGGCAATATTCTGGTCAACCTGTTGTTTTTGGCGATGTATCTGCCCATGCAGAGCGGTTTTGACCGGAAATTTCGCGCCTTGGATGCGTCCGCGCAGACGCTTCGGCTGGGGCGGACATGGTCGATGACCACGCTTATCCAGCGCGGCGCGTCTATGATGGGCTTTTTGCCGTTGTTTGCCGGGCAGGCGGAGCTGTCGGCTGCGCAGGGGGCGTACACCACGCTGTTTACCTTGCAGATTACGTTGGAAATGATTGCGCTGCTTGCGGCAATCGTGTCCTATATCTGGATGGTGCGCTATTTGTGGCGCGCCAGAATACTGCTGAAAGCGCAGGTGGAAGAATGAAGCTAATTCGCGGCTATTATGCCTATCTTGCCATCGCCGGTGGACTGTTGCTCGGTCTGGTATTGCAGAACAACTGGATGCTGCAGATTGTGGCCTATGCGCTGATTTCTGCGGGCGCACTGTCTTTGCAGCAGGTATCGCGCTGGTTTTTGCGCGCAAGCATTACAGCTGATGTGTGTATCGGCTTTGAAGTCGTCTGCGGGCCGGCTGTGGTGCCGCCGGGATTGTTTCGCATGGTGCTGGAATATGCTTCGCTTGTGCCGCTGCTGATGGTCGGCTGCATGTTGCTGATGGCGTTTATGGCGCAGATGCGGGACGCAGGGCGCGGAACAGGCATCGAATGGGTGATTTTTGTTGTATGGAGCGCGGGATTCATCCTGACGCTGCTCATGGCGCCCGGCTGGCTCAACGACATGGCGCTGTCGCTGACCATGACCGCAGTCAATACCCTGACGGTGCTGGGATACATTGCGCTGCTGGCAGACACATTCCGCGCGCAGAAAGAATACATCCGTACGGAGGGAGAAAAACCATGAAAGTACTGGTTATCGGCGGCGGCGGGCGAGAGCACGCCATCGTTCATACACTGAAGAAAAGCCCCAAGGTCGACCATATCTGGTGCGCCCCGGGCAACGGCGGCATCGCGCAGGAAGCAGAGTGCGTGGACATTCAGGCAACTGATATTAACGGCGTGGTGGCCTTTGCCAAGGAGCACAAGCCCGACCTTGTGATGGTCGCGCCGGACGATCCGCTGGCACTCGGTATGGTGGACGCGCTCGAGGAAGCGGGTATCCGTGCCTTTGGCCCGCGTAAGAATGCGGCTGTGATTGAGGGCTCCAAGTCCTTTGCCAAGGAGCTGATGAAGAAATACGGTATTCCAACCGCAGGCTATGCCGTGTTTGAGGATTCGGCGGCAGCGATTGCGTATATCAAGGAGCAGGGCGCGCCGATTGTCGTTAAGGCAGACGGTCTGGCGCTCGGCAAGGGTGTCACGGTCGCTATGACCGAGGATGAGGCTGTTGCAGCGGTTAAAGATGCAATCGACGGCGGCGCGTTTGGCGGCGCGGGTGTGCGCGTCGTCATTGAAGAGTTCTTAACCGGCCCGGAGGTTTCCGTGCTGGCGTTTGTGGACGGCAAGCATCTCAAGACCATGCCGTCCGCGCAAGATCATAAGCGTGCCTACGACCATGATGAGGGGCCGAATACAGGCGGCATGGGCGCGTTCTCGCCCTCGCGGTTCTACACCGAGGATGTGGCTGACACCTGTATGGAGACGATTTTTAAGCCCACGGTCAAAGCGATGGCGGCGGAAGGCCGCCCCTTTAAAGGCGTACTGTACTTTGGTCTGATGCTGACCCCCAAGGGCCCCAAGGTGATTGAGTACAACGCGCGCTTTGGTGACCCGGAGACGCAGGCGGTACTGTCCCGGCTGGAAACCGATCTGTTTGATATTTTCAACGCTGTTATCGACGAAAAACTGGACGAAATCGACATCCAGTGGTCGGATAACGCGGCTTGCTGCGTATGTATGGCATCGGGCGGCTATCCAAAGGCTTACGAGAAGGGCAAGGTCATCACCGGTTTGGATGATGTGACCGATTCGTTTGTGTTTCATGCAGGCACAGCGGTTAAGGGCGGTGCATTTGTCACCAGCGGCGGCCGTGTGCTTGGCGTGACCGCGACAGCCCCCACACTGGATGAGGCAATCGTCAAAGCATATGCGGACGTCAAGAAGATTCATTTTGAAAAAGCGCATTACCGTACGGATATTGGAGTGAAAAAGGGATGAAGATAGAACAACAGGAACAGATTCTTGCCTGCATGGCTGATGTTTTGAACCAGAACGGCTTTCGCGCCGAGGTGATGCGTCAGGAAGGCGCGCCCACGCTGCTGCGCTGTGAGGCGATGCGGCAGGGAAAGGTTGCCAAGGACGTTGTGATTGAGACGTGCTTTATCCCGCTTCAGCTTCCGAGCGAGGATAGCGGGTTGCTGCAATTTTTCGTCACGCTGTTTCAGGGTGCACCGGATACCAATGCAAACCAGCTGCGCCGCGCATGTGCATATTGCAACGACTTTTGCGCGTTGGGTGCGTTCGGCTTGTATGAGCAAGCGGGGCAGATTTACCTCAAGCATAATACGCTGCTCGACGGTTCACTGGAGCTGGAAAAGATCATTCCCTTTGTGGCGGACAACATTTCTGTGTTGCTCGCAGCGGTTGGGCGGTTTATTGATGGATTGGCGCAGATCGCTTACGCGGATATGACGCTCGACACGGTAATCGATCAGGAGCTGTTCCCGAAAATGGGCTAAAGGATTGCAAAGTGCGCTTTGCAATCGGAAAACAAAAAAGGCCGCGTTAGCGGCGGTGAATTAGGAAAACAGCAAAGTAAGGAATGGTATAGTCAAACGGCTATACCATTCTTTTCTGTTTTAGCAGTTTTTGTTTTGGTCATTGCGTGTTCAAAAT
>NZ_JBQKJP010000018.1:0-49563 GCF_052117205.1 Candidatus Agathobaculum pullicola
TCTGCGACCGCATTGAACCTGAAACGGATGATAAAATACGCCGGATGACGCCAGTGGGCGTCTTTTTTATTTACCCAAACGAGGATAAACTGGGATTTGTCAACAGCGCCAAAATGTCCCGAAGTATGGGGAGCGTGCCAACGCCGGAACACGCCGCTATTGTCGGAGCCCCCGCAAAGCCGCATGGCTTTGTGGGGAGAGGAGGAGCAGCGGAGCGAGTGAGTTTTGCCGCTTGCGGTGAAACGAACGATACGCAGCTTGCGACGACGAGGCAGGAAACCTTTTCGGGGAAAACGGCAACGGAAAGCAAAATGGAGGGAACGCATGAAAGATAACCCCTATAAAAACTTGCCGCCGCTGGAACGCAGGCCGGACGGTTCCCTTTACCGCATGACACCGGCGCAGAGGAAACAGGCGGCCAGCCTGATACGCCGGGAGTGCTGTTGTTGTGAGGACGGCAACTGCATTGTCCTTGACGATGGGGACACCTGCACCTGCCCGCAGACAGTTTCTTTCTCGGTCTGCTGTAAGTGGTTCCGCTGGGCGGTCTTGCCGCTGGACGGAACGCTGGAAGCGGGGATTTTCCGGGATAAGGACTTGAAACGCTGTGCGGTCTGCGGCGGCGTGTTCGTCCCCAAATCCAACCGGGCAAAATACTGCCCCGGCTGTGCCGCCAGAGTTCACAGGCGGCAGAAAACAGAAAGTGAACGGAAAAGGAGGTCTGCTGTGGACAGTTAGGAGCGAAAAAAGCCTTGATTTATCAGGCTTTGCAAGCCCCAAACCGGGGCAGGTGGTATAAAGTATCGCCCGCCCCGGAAAACGGGCTTCTAACCGTCCACAAAACGCACTATGACAAATACCATCTATATCCATCAGCCGGAAAAGGCGTTCAGCTTCACCCGGCTCCCGAATTTCCTCTTTGAAGCCCCCACATTCAAGGCCCTGTCTAACGAGGCAAAGGTTCTGTACGCCTTTATCCTGCGCCGGACAGAGTTATCCCGCAAGAATGGGTGGGCGGATGACTGCGGACGGATTTTCCTGTATTACCCTATCTGTGAAGTGGTCACACTGCTCCATTGTGGGCGGCAGAAAGCGGTGAATACCCTGCGGGAACTGCAATACGCCGGACTGGTGGAGATCCAGAAGCAGGGCTGTGGAAAACCCAACCGCATTTTCCCAAAATCCTATGAAGCGGTTCCAAACACCGACTTCAAGAAATCCGGTTCTGGTACGCCGGAGGACTGAAAACCGTACCCATGAAGTACGGAAATCACTCCTGAGACGTACGAAAACCGGACGGTATAGCTGAGGTGTTTTCTTCTTGATCAGTACAAGCAACCATGCCATGACGAGAACTACAATCGTCCGTATGGCCGTGCCCAAGTTGGACTCCACCCCGGTAATTCCCACTTTTGCAAGGATTGAAGTCAGCGCCGCAAACACAGCAGAGCCTATTGCATACAGGATATATGTATTCCCGCTGACTTTCTGCTCACTCTTCTTTTTTTCTACCATCAGGATGATGCCAACGCCCAACAATACTGTGCTAATGAGTTTTACAGCAAGATGTTCGGTTTCATGGAACAGAAGGATTGCAAGCAAAACACTCAGCACCGTGCTTGACTTGTCGATTGGTACAACCTTGTTGACATCTCCGATGGATAGGGCTTTGAAGTAACAAATCCATGATGCCCCGGTTGCAGCTCCCGACAAAATCAAAAACAATAAAGACCTTGGCGTTATCTCTGCAATCTGGTCGGCAGAGCCAACGATGAATACCATTACCCATGAAAAAATCAGAACAACTATCGTCCTAATGGCAGTCGCAATATCTGAATCCGTTCTTCTGATTCCGCATTTTGCAAGTATCGCTGTTAGTCCGGCAAATAGAGCTGAACCTATGGAAGCAGCTAACCACATCGCACAACCCTCCTCACAAATTTAACTATGCCTTATGCCCACCGATCTGCGCGTTCCTGTCCTTTGCCGTCGCACCCTCCGAAAGATTCATCCCCTTGAGAATGGCGTTCTTCCCAAATTTCTTTTTGATAGTGAGCATGGCTTGCTGTACTTTCTTTTCCCGTGCCAGCTCTTCGTCTTCCTGCTTGCGCTTCGCGTCAAGCGCAGCATAATCGGTGAAGAGATCAAGCTGTTCATAGCTGTCCTTGGAAGAAGGAGCAGAGGCTTCGTCAATCACATGGGTCGCTGTGATGTTCAACCGCCGGATGAGCAAGTCCTTGTCTATAATCCTGTCAAACAATTCCCCGGCGGCATCCATAATCTGCTTCGTGGAAGAGGTGTAGCGTTCCAGATTGATTGTGCCGTGGGCGTGTTTCGGTATCTGCCGCCCGTAGTGATCCTTCACGATTTCGCCGTGATACTTTCTCCGGCGCTCCGGGTCTGTCAAGTTCTCAATGTCATAGCCTATCGTGACAACGAGCTGGTCGGTGACAAAGCCCTTGCTCACTAAATCCATCGAAAGGTTATGCAATGGCATCAATGCCGTTGTTCCTCGTGATGGTGGGCCTGTTCGTGCTGGCCTATCGCCGTATGAAGTCGGAAACGCGCTTTCGGCCGCTTGCGGTGACCCTGCCGCTGCTGCCTTGTCTGATCGGTGCGGGCGTGATTGGTTGGAATCGCGCGCAGGCCGCACTCTCACATATGCCCCGGTTTGGCGACCCGCAGACGGACTTCAGTGCGGTAGAGGAAATAGGGCGGGCAATCGACGCGGCGGCACAAAGCGCATTGACCGGCGTGGGCATCGCGGTGGCTGTGCTGTTTGTCATGCTGCTGGTGCTGTGGCGTGTGACGCATGGCCGGGTGCCGCTCGTCAGTGCAGTCATGCTGGCCGTGTATGCCGTTATCTGGCTGCCGTCCAACGCGCTGTGTCTGGATATCGGTTACGAGGGATTCGCGCAGCAGCCGTACGCGGTGGAGGATATCACTATCCAGTCCGGCGGGCTGGTCACGCTGCTGATGCTGACGGCGCTCTGTGCAGGCATCGCGCTGTTTGTCGGCAGCTTGCGGCGCAAATAGGCGTAAACAGACAAGAAAAAAGGCTTGGAAACAAAGTTCCAAGCCTTTTTTGTGCTGTTTAGAAAATGGCGACGGTTGTACCAACCGGAATGTTGTTGTACATCCACTTGATGTCGTTCTTGTACATACGTATGCAGCCGTGCGAGACAGGATAGCCCGCGCTGAAGTCATACTCGGTGTCCGTGCCCGGATAGCTTAGGCGAGAGTGGAAGGCATAGCCTGTGCCGGGATAGAAGCCAACGACCGGACGCACGGTATAGGTGCTGGTTGTCCAGCCGCTTGCGGACTTGTAGGAAACTGTGGTCAGACCGGTCGGCGTGGGGGAGGAAGCCGCGCCGGTGCCGACGAGGAAGGACTGGATCAGCTTCCAGTTGCCTTTGGAGCCTTGGAACACGTTCACATGCTGGTAAGCGCGGTTGATCCAAACCAGATACTGAGTACGGCTCGAATACCCCTTGGCATTGACCCAAATCTCTTTTTCATAGCTTGCGTAGTCGTTATTGATGGCATAAGAGGTAGTGTAATTGCCGCGATAGGTCGAGGAAACCAGATTCAGGATGCGGTCCACGTCGCGCTGGTAGTACCATTCGTCCGAATAGTTTTCAATCGGCACGGTCTTTTCGATGTACTTTTCCTCAATTTCACCGGTCGAGGGGTTTTCATAGGTCAGCTTAAAGCCCATGGTCACGCTGGTGTCCATGTCCTTGGTGAAGGTAAAGTAGGTCGTGATGCGGGAAACCGCGTCCGGCGTCAGCTGGAAGCTATCATTGGAATAGTTCTCCAGCGGCTGGCCGTTTTTATACCACTGCGCGGAGCAGATTTTCGGTTCGGTCACGCCTTGGAAAGCGATCTGCGTCACCAGTGAACCGCCCGCCTTGACCCTGTCCGGTACGCCCATTGAGAGCGTCACACCGGAAAGGCCGGGGTCGATGTTTTCAATCATGGAGTCCGCTGCGATGGATACTGTGCAGTTCACCGCGCGGATATCCACCGTGGCGGCCTTGGCCTTGCCGTCTACCGTTGTGCCGACGCCCGCAACCAGCAGGCTATCCACCGTGCCGCCCATTGTCAGCCTGTTGTTTTTCGCACCGCCATTGACTGCGACCGCGCCAACCGCTCCGTCTGTGACGATGGTGTTGTTGCTGCCGGTGATGGTGACCGTGTCCGCCTGCAATTCATACAGATTGATTGTGCGGTTCGACGCGGTGATTTCAATATTGCCGACGGTGCCGGAATAGTTTATTGCGCCGCCCTTGCCTGCGATGACCAACGTGCCGGTCGAGGAATCTTCCGACAGGGATACATCCGCGGTGCCGGCGGGATCGACCGCAAGGGTGGAAATATGAGAGCCGCTTTGTACGCTCAGTTTGGTGGCTTCCGCGCCCTTAAGCACAATACGGTCGCGCGCAGTGACCGCGTCAAGCGTAACGTTCTGCGCGGCGGCGGCGAAAATCAGGTCGCCGTCAAGGCCCATGTCGGATACCGTGTATTCCGGCACAGAGAGAATGGTGCCGCCGGTCAGCGGAGAAGCCGGTGTGGTTTGTGTATCGGGCGCGGCTTCAGTATCCGCGTTTGCGTCGGTCGTCTCCTCCTGCGGAGCAAGGATCTGATCGGCCACGCGGGTGATCATTGTAACAAACTGCGCCCGGGTCAGCGTAGCCTGCGGGGCAAGGGTGGTATCGGTCACACCGTTGATCACGCCCGCCGCGACCAGCGCTGCCGCTGCACGCTGCTGCGATGCGGTCATCGTGCTGATGTCGGTAAAGGCGCTCAGCTCATCTGCGCCGGTTTCCGCGCGGTCAAAGACAAAGGCGCGTGCAAGCAGCTCGAAGGCTTCGGCGCGGGTGGCGGCGGTGTCAAAGTTGCGGCTGTCATTTTCGTCAATCAGGCCGAGATGGATGGCTTTGGCGAGATCGGCTGCGTACCAGGCGTTGGACGGCATGCCGCTCAGGCCGCCCGTATTGTCCGCGATGGTCGCGCCGAGCGCACGGTTGAGCATAACGACCGCTTCCGAGCGCTTAACCGCGTTGTCCGGCAGCATTTTGCCGTCCGTGCCCTTGAGCAGACCCATATCAACCGCCTTGTTCAGCGCATTTTCCGCCCAGTGGCCCGCAATATCGGGGAAAGTGGGTTCGGCGGGCTGTTCTGGCTCTACAGGCTGCTCCGGCTGGACTTCTTCGGTCAAAGTCAGTGCGACAGGCAGCGTGCCGGCCATGATGCGCGCGCCATAGAGCTTGGCAGTGTTCTCAGTGAGTGAACCGGTGACAGTGACTGGTTCGTTTCGGTCGGCAATCGTGTCAATCTGACCAATGGTTTCTCCGTCGAGTGAAACGGTCAGCACGGTATCCGCGGGCAACTCCGTCAAAAGCGCTGTATGCGCGTCAGATGTCAGACTCAGCTGTATGTAAGCGGTGCTGCCGTCATCGGTCAGACCGACTTCGGTCGCGGTCACATCCGCACCGGTCAGCCAGACTTTGCCGCTTGCATCCGTGGCTGACAGCGCATTGGTCTGCGATAGGAAAGCGGCGACGTCCGTCGGATTGGGGCCTGCGCCGTCCGGCAAGGTCACAGAGACGGTTCTTCCGTCCTCCGGAAAAGCGACCGCCGCGTTTTCAAGCGCAAGCTGCTTGAGACGCTGGGTTAGCACGCGTTGCAATTGTTCGGTTACTTCGGCGCTCAGGGTGTCCGTGCCTTCGGGCAGTGTGGCCGCAAAAGTCAGCACCGTACCGGAGGCGGTTTCCTGTTCGGAGACTGCGTCACCGTCTGCGGCGAACGCAGTGGTGAGCAGCAGGATAGCGGCCAAAAGGCCGCTGAATAAACGTTTCTTCAAGGCATAATCCCCCTTGTTCCAGAATAAGTCTATTGTACGGTCACGGGCTATAGCTTGTCAAGCGAAAGCGCGGTTTCAGTTTCGATACAAAGGCCTCTTTTCCAAGATTTCCCGTCGGCATACAAGACGGAAAATCGGGGGTATTCGGTTCTATAACAAAGGTTTACAAGCGCATTGCCGCATGTTATACTAATATAGGATTGTTATATTTGCATATTATAGAGGAGGAACCATCCATGCTTTGCAAGAACTGCGGCAGGGAGTTGCCCATCGCGGGCAAATTCTGCCCATTCTGCGGCGCGGTCGTTGAGCAGGAGGGCGTCAACGATGAAACCGCCGTCTTTACCTCATTACCCGATGAGCTGAAAGGGCCGATTGACCTTTCGGCGTTTGACGCGGTGATGCAGGAAGACCATCATGGGGGCGGCATTTCCGGGGACGGCGTGGCCACGGGCGACCCGCTGGCCGTGACCGACCCACGTATTCCGTCGGCGGGAGAAATACCGCCGGTGCGCCGCGCTTCCGGTGCGCCGCATTCCACCGGTTCGTCGCGCACGACCTATTTTTCCGAGCCGGACCCGGATGACAGGCCGTATCGTAAGCCGTCCAAAGGCAAAAAGGGTGCGGTTATTGTGCTGGTTATCGTGCTGGTGGTGGCGCTCATCGGCGGCGGCGTGTGGTTTGTTATGAGCCGTCAGCCGGACGAGAATCTGACGCTGGCTGAGAAGTATCTGGGCCGCGGCGATTTCGACAAGGCGCTGGAGTATTTCACCGCTGCGCAGGCCGAGGCCAAGGACCCGTCCTCGCTGGACGCGACCATTCAGCAGCTGGGAGATTTCCAGACCGCGAAGGCTTATGTGGAGAATGGACAGTATACGGAAGCGATTGCGTTGCTCAAGCAGCTGCAAAACCGTGTGATCGACCCGGATTCCGCGCTGTATGAAGCCATTGAGGATTTGATAGACCGGGCGGAGACCGCGCAGTCGGACAACGAGTTTGCCGCGGATATCGAGGAAATACAGAGTTATCTGGCGGATAAAAAGTACGATGCGGCCGCGGCCAAGCTGGATTCGCTCGACGCGGACGATACGTTGACCAGCGACCAGAAAAAGCAGGTTTCCGATCTGCGCAGCCAGCTGACGCAGGCGCAGGAGGCCCAGCAGAAGCAGCAGGAGACCGAGAAGAAGCAGAACGAAAAGAAGCAGGATTTCAGCAGTCAGATGGATTCGCTCGAGCAGAATGACCTGCAAATCGCCTCCGCTGCCACGCAGGAGGATGAGCTGGCACTCACCGCAAGCTCGTTTGAAGCGTGGGATAATCTGCTGGTGCAGATGTACGATTATCTGGCAACCATTCTCAACGCGGACCAGTATGCCGCAGAAGAGGAAAGCTATAAGCAGTGGGTGGAGGAGCGTGATTCAGGCGCAGCCAATGCCGCGAAGGAAAGCTCGGACGAGACGGCGGGACAGCTTGCCTCTTACAGCTTTAAGCAGAGTTATACCAAGGCGCGCTGCTATAAGCTGCTGGATTTGATGTAATAACTGCTGTTTACATGGAGAATGAAAAAATCACGGCTTTAAGCCGTGATTTTTTTATCGGTGCGCGCTCTGCTGCTTTTGCAAGGCAAATTGAAAAAATATTTGCACAAAAAAATATAAATCTTGCGTATAGGCAGAGCAAATAATGCGAAAAAGTATGAAAAAATGATTTTTGCAGGCTTTGACGAGCAACAAAATTTGACATATATGCAGGATGGGAGTAAAATATATTCATAAAGATATGGTAAGCACGAAAGGGGAAAGCCGGATGACGATTCAGCCGAATTATGTAAATGAGGAACTCCTGCGCGAATTGAGCGAGAGCTTTCGTTTGAACAGCCAGATTCCGTCGGAGCTGTATACCCGTTACCGTATCAAGCGCGGTCTGCGCAATGCGGACGGTACGGGCGTGCTGGTCGGCGCGAGTCGGTTGGGCAACGTACACGGATACATACTCAACGAAGGTGAGCGTGAGCCGATCGAAGGCCGGCTGACCTATCGCGGCTATAACGTATATGATTTGATTCACGGTCTGGAGAAAGAGGACCGTTTCGGGTTTGAGGAGGTCGGCTATCTGCTCATGTGCGGACAGCTGCCGTCCCGCCGCCAGCTTGCGGAGTTTCAGCGTACCATCGGGCTGGAGCGCGTGCTGCCGGATAACTTTACGGAGGATATGATTATGCGCGCGCCCAGCCGCGATATCATGAATAAGCTGGCGGGTGCAACGCTGGCGCTTTATTCCTATGACACCAATCCGGATGAAACCACGGTAGAGAATATCATGCGGCAGGGCATCAGCCTGATGGCAAAGTTCCCGGTTATCATTTCGCACGCCTATCAGGCAAAGCGGCGTTATTTTGACGGCGACTCCATGTTCCTGCATGTGCCCGATTCCGACCGCTCGACCGCGGAGAATATTCTGCATCTGGTGCGCCCGAACGGCAAGTATTCGGATGACGAAGCCAAGCTACTCGACCGTTGCCTGATTCTGCATGCCGAGCACGGCGGCGGTAACAACTCCTCGTTTACCGTGCGCGTGACCTCCTCTTCGGGTACGGACACTTATTCTGCGATTGCCGCGGCGGTTTCCGCCCTCAAGGGTCCGCGTCACGGCGGCGCAAATCTGCGTGTCGTCAAGCAGTTTGACGAGATGAAAGCCAATCTGCATGACTGGACGGACGAGGGCGAGGTCGCGGACTATCTGCGCCGGATTTTGAACGGTGAGGCGGGCGACGGCTCGGGTCTGATTTACGGCATGGGCCACGCCATTTACACCAAGAGCGACCCGCGTGCGGTGGCGCTCAAGCGGGCGGCGCGTCCGCTGGCGGAAAAGACCGGCCTTTCCAAGGAAATGGACCTGATCGAGCTGGTCGAAAAGCTCACGCCCGCGATTTTTGCCGAGAAAAAAAGCAGCGACAAGCCGATGTGCGCCAATGTAGATATGTACTCCGGCTTTGTCTATAAAATGCTCGGCCTGCCCAAGTCGCTGTATACACCGCTGTTCGCTACCGCGCGTATCGTCGGCTGGATGGCGCATCGACTGGAGGAGGTCACGACCGGCGGCAAGATCATCCGTCCGGCTTACAAGCCGCTTGCCAAAACGGTCGAATACATCAATCTGGATGACCGGGGCTGAGAAAATGCAAAAAAGCGTGTTTCCAAACGGAAACACGCTTTTTGTTTTTCAGGAACAGCCGCAGCTTACAGCGCAGCCTTCCACAGACCGTGCAGGTTGCAGAATTCGTAAACCGCTTCGGCCTTTTCGCCCTCCGCCAGACGGAAAACCGCCTCGGCTGCGCCCGTGTGGTCGAGTACCGCGCGGTGTACGCCCTTATCGGTCACCAGCCAGATGAACGCGATGTGATGCTCCTCGGTCATCGGGTGTGCGACCTCGCCCACCATGGCGCGAACCACGTCGCCCTCGACCGTTACAACCGGTACATGCTTTTCCGCCGCGCCATCGGTCTCGCCTGCCTTGAATTCCTTCATTTTTTCGCCGCAGCACATCACCGGTACGTGATGGTCCTCAATCATTTCGATGATGTTGCCGCAGTGCATACATTTGAAAATTTTCAGTTCCATGGGAAAACTCCTCCTTTTGTTATGTAGAAAAGCGGGTCAGTAGCCCGTTTTTCCGTCCAGAATGTCATCGTGGGCCACCCAGTCGGATACGTCAATCGTATCGTATGTATCCGCATCGCGGCGGATGACCACTTTTTCGATGCCCGCGTTGATAATCAGGCGCTTGCACATGGGGCAGGAGTTGGCGTCCGGCATGATTTCACCCGTGGACATGTCGCGCCCCACCAGATAGAGCGTCGCCCCCAGCATCTGCTCCCGCGGCGCGGCGATGATAGCGTTGGCTTCCGCGTGCACCGCGCGGCAGAACTCATACCGCTCCCCGCGCGGAATACCCATCTTCGCCCGAATACAGGTGCCGATGTCGATGCAGTTGGCCCGACCGCGCGGTGCCCCATTGTAACCGGTGGACACAATAACGTCGTTTTTGACGATCACCGCGCCGAAATTGCGCCGCAGGCAGGTGCTGCGCTCGAGCGCGACCTGCGCCATATCCAGATAATAATTTGTCTTGTCCCGTCGATTCATAAACAGCCTCCCAAAAGTAGTTATCCATCGGAAAGCACACCGCCTTCCAGATATAGCCGACGTGCCGCGCGCAAAGCTGCGGCGCGGTCGTGTGTAATCAGTACGATGGTATGTCCCGCGCGGTGCAGACCGTCCAGCAAGCCGAGCACATCCTCCGCCGCTTCGGGGTCGAGTCCCGCAGTCGGCTCGTCCGCCAGTACGACACCGGGCTTTGTGACAACCGCACGGGCGATTGCCACGCGCTGCTGCTGTCCGCCTGACAGCTGGTCGGGCCGATGGGTGGTGCGCTCGGACAGACCGACGCGCGCCAGCGCCTGTTCGGCGCGTTCCAGCCGCTCCGCATGCGGGATACCCTGCAGAGCAAGCGGCAGCGCGACATTCTCCAGTGCGGTCATGCCGGGCAGCAAGCGAAAGCCTTGAAAGATAAATCCGATTTGCTCGCTGCGCAGTCGCGCAAGCGTGCGTGCGGGCAGGCGGGAAACATCCGCACCGTCAAGCAGATATTGTCCCTCGGTCAGCGTGTCGAGCAGACCGAGAATGTGCATGAGCGTGCTTTTTCCCGAACCGGACGCACCGGTAATGGAAACATAGTCTCCGGATGCAACGTGCAGGTTGACGTTATGCAGCGCCTGCACACCGCTGTCATGATATATTTTACTCGCATGGATGAGCTTTAGCAAGGCTTTTCCCCTTCCTTTCCATCCTTATTTTGTATGGAAAGATCTCGCAATATACCAAAAAAACAGGGCTTCCTTCCGGAAAGCCCTGTTTTCTTATAATGTGGGAAGATTTTTACGCCATACGCCGGTTTTGTAGAACCATACGGAAAGCCCTGAACCGAGGAACCAGCCAAGCGGCCAGGACAGCCAGATGCCCAGCTCACGCCAGACGTGGAACAGCGCGATCGAGAGCACCACGCGGATAATCAGGTCGGAAAAGGTGGTAATCATAAATAGCCGCATCGCGCCCGCGCCGCGCAGCACGCTGTCGCAGACAAATTTGATGCACACAATAATGTAGAACGGGGTGACAATAAACAGATATTGCCGTCCGACATCGATAACGCCCGAGGAGCTGCCCGCCGGAATAAACAAACTGATGAGCAAATCCGCAAACAGCAGATAGATAGCCATAAAAACGAGCGCAAGCGCAATGGAGAAGGTGGCGCCTGCCTTGAGGCCCGGGCCGATGCGGTCGAGCTTGCGCGCGCCGATATTCTGCGCGACATAGCTGGACAGGCCGGAGGAGAACGACATGCAGCAGGTTAGCGCAAACATATTGTCCTTGGTCGCCGCCGAGAAGCCCGCGATGACGGTTGCGCCGCATAGGTTGACATAATACTGGATGATGACGTTGCCGACCGAGACAAAGCTCTGCTGCGCGATGGAGGGAATGGCGTAGTTTGTCAGACGGCGCAGCATGTCGGGAGAAAACAGCAGGAAGTGTCCGCCGGTGTCGAACGAGCGCACCCGGCGCAGCAGCAGCAGAAAGGCCAGCGCGCCCGCGCAGCCTTGCGCAATAAAGGTCGCCCATGCAACGCCCGCAACGCCCCACTGGAACTCCGCCACAAATACGAGGTCAAGAATGACATTGCTCACCGAGGACAAGATGAGCAGGATGAGCGGGGTGCGGCTGTCGCCCATCGCGTTAAAGATACCGGTGCAGACATTATAAATAAACAGAAACAGCAAACCGAATACGTATACCCGCAGATAGAGCGAACCGTCGATAAAGATATTTTGCGGCGTTTGCAGTGCGCGCATGATGCCGCCGGTGGCAAGCGTGCCGACGAGCGTCAGCAGCAGAGCGATAATGGTGGTGGTCAGTAGAGCGGTGGAAATGGCGGTTTTCATGCGCAGATAGCGCTTTGCGCCGAACAATTGCGACACCAGCACGCTCGTGCCGATGTTCACGCCGGTCGCAACCGCGACGAACAGCTGGGTAATGGGGTAACTTGCGCCGACAGCGGCGAGCGCCAGCTCGCCCGCGGCGGGTGTTTGGGCAAAGCGGCCGACAATCATGGAGTCGGCCATCTGATAAAGCTGCTGAAAGGCGACGCTCAGCAGAAGCGGCAGCGAGAACCAGAACAGTTTGGATGAAGGTTTTCCTTCGGTCAGATCGGTGGTCAACGGGATTCCTTCCTTTCGGTCAATTGCGGTGTGTCAAGTGCAGAGAACAGGCTCCCCCGGTTGGGGGAGCCGTGAAATCATGCAACTATATCAGTGACGCAATGAGTTACGCCCTGTTTTTCTTTTGGCGTGCGGTGGTCAGCAAGGCAAAGGCCGCCAGCAGCACAATGCCAAGCACCAGCGCGACAATGCCGTTACTGGTAACGCCGCCGACAAGGAAGCCGATAAAGCTGATGACGGCAATGATCAGCGCGTAAGGCATCTGCGTGGAAACGTGGTCAATGTGGTTGCACTGTGCGCCCGCAGACGCCAGAATCGTGGTATCCGAGATAGGCGAGATATGGTCGCCGCAGACCGCGCCGGACAGGCAGGCGGCTACCGTCATAACCAGCATGGTGCTCGGCGCGTCGCCGAATACCGCGACTGCAATCGGGATGAGGATGCCGAACGTACCCCACGAGGTGCCGGTCGCAAAGGCAAGGCCGAGCGCAATCAGGAAGAAGATGGCGGGCATCAGCATGGACACCATGGAGTTGCCGTTGACCACCGAGGAGACAAAGCCGCCGATGTTGAGGTACTCCTCCGAGCACACGCCGGACAGCGTCCACGCGAGCGTGAGAATCAGGATGGCGGGCACCATGGACTTGAAGCCCTCGGTGAAGGCCTCGCAGAACTGACCGAAGGACAGCACCTTGCGCGGAATATAAAGAATAAAGGTAAACACCAGCGTAAAGAACGAGCCCAGCACCAGAGAAGTGGAAGAGTCGCAGTTGGCGAACGCGTCCACAATGCCCACGCCCTCCAGAATACCGCCGGTGTACAGCATGCCCGCGATGCACAGCACAATCAGCACGCAGATGGGCAGAATGAGGTCATACACCTTGCCCGCGCCGCCGACGACGTAATTTTCCTCCTGATGGGAGAGATCCTCGCCGCGGTGTGCGCGCTCATATTTTGCCATCGGGCCGAAGTCGAAGTCGACTGCCATCAGCCAAATCAGAAACAGGATGGTCAAAAGCGCGTACAGGTTCATCGGGATGGTCTGCAAAAAAAGCGAGAAGCCGTCCATTGCGCTGGACTCGGGCAGAGACGAGCCGACAGCCGCCGCCCAGCTGGAAATCGGCGCGATAATGCAGATAGGCGCGGCGGTCGCGTCGATGATGTATGCGAGCTTTGCGCGCGTGATGTTATATTTATCCGTCACCGGACGCATGACCGTGCCGACGGTCAGGCAGTTGAAGTAGTCGTCGACAAAGATGAACATGCCGAGAAACGAGGTTGCAAACGAAGCGCCGCGACGTGTCCGGATGGTTTTGACCGCCCAGTCGCCATAGGCGCGCGAGGCGCCCGATTTGGTGACCAGCGACACCAGAATACCAAGCAGCACCAGAAAAATACAAATGTTAATGTTGTCGCCCAGCTTGCCGCCCATGACCGTGAAGGTCGTTTCGACCGCATGCAACGGGTTGAAGCCTGTGTAAAGCAGTGCGCCCGCCAGAATACCGATGAGCAGAGAGGAGTAAACCTCCTTTGTGATCAGCGCCAATGCAATCGCGATGATTGGCGGCAGCAGCGTCCACACGGTTGCCGTTAAATCCATTCCATTTTCCCCCTTTATTTTGCAGGATATTTGTTTGATTCCTGCAATGCTCTTTTATTTTATATGGATTGGACCGGCTTGACAAGGTCAAAAACAGTTTTTAGGTACAAAAATCGCAAATTTGTGCAATTTGTGGGGGAAGTGCATGGGAAAATAGAAGGAATTGTCAAAAAATATGGTTTGCATGGCGATAACGCTGCCACTCGCCCAGCACATCGCGCCGCAGCGCAAGTACGCCCGCAAGATTGGGCAGCGCCATCAGGCCGTTGAAGGTGTCGGACAGCGCCCACGCCAAATCCAGCCGCATGACACAGCCTACTGCCGCAGCTGCGACAAATAACGCCTTATAGACGGGAACCGCACGCGGCCCGAACAGGTATTCCGCGGCGCGTTGGCCGTAATACGACCAGCCGAGCAAAGTCGAAAACGCGAACAGCGCCAGTGACACCGCCACAAATGCGCCGCCCGGCGCGCCGAACACAGCGGAGAACGCACGCGCGGTCAGTGCCGCGCCGGTTTCCATCCGCTGGAGCAGCGGCGTACCTGCCGCAAGGCCATATTGCGCGGGGTCGTATACGCCGCTCGACAGAATGACCAGCGCGGTCACGGTACACATGACAATCGTGTCGAAAAACACCTCGAACACCGCCCACATGCCCTGTTCACACGGCTCTTTTGCGTCCGCCGCCGTATGCACCATGACCGACGAGCCAAGTCCGGCCTCATTGGAAAACACGCCGCGCGAAATGCCGATACGGATGGCCTGCTGCATGCCGAAGCCGACCGCGCCGCCGCCCGCCGCCCGCAGGTCGAACGCGCAGGCGAAAATTTGTCCACAGGCTTGTGGAAGAACTTCGCGGCGGCACCAGAGCACAATCGCCGCGCCGCCCATGTAAAACAGTGCCATGGCGGGCACGAGCGCGGTGGTCACGCGCGTAATGCGCTTCAGCCCGCCCAGCATGACCGCACCGAGCAGACCGGCGGTGGTAAGGCCGGTCGCAAGCGGCGGCACGCCGAACACCCCGCGCAGCCCGCCCGCGATTGAGTTGCACTGGCTCATGTTGCCGATGCCGAAGGAAGCGAGCGCACAGAACAGCGCAAACGCCGCGGCAAGTACGGGAGCGTACAGGCCCTTTTTCAGATAATACATCGGTCCACCGCGCCACGCGCCGTCCGGCCCCTTTTCGCGGTACAGCATGCCGAGTGTGTTTTCCGCGAATGCGGTCATCATGCCGAAAAAGGCGGCAATCCACATCCAGAACACCGCGCCCGGGCCGCCGATGGTCAGCGCGGTGGCGACGCCCGCGATGTTGCCCGTGCCAACTGTCGCAGCAAGCGCAGTGCACACGGTCGCGAAGGGGGAGATGCCGCCCGCGCGCTGTGTTTTACCGGAAAAACACGACAGGATGGTGCGTCCCAGCCACAGCCGGATATGGCGCACCTGAAACAAGCCGGTGCGCAGGGTGAAGTAAACACCCGTGCCGGTGAGCAGTATCAGCATGGGAACGCCCCAGATGACGCCGCGCACGGCGTCGTTTATGCGCGCGATGGTATCCGCAGTCATGCACATCCCTCCATTCGGGAAAGTATATGCCGGACGGCTATACGAAATATGCTTGACTTTCGCGCGCAATCCGGTATAATGGAAAAGCAATTCCATAACAGACAGTTCGGAACCATCCTGTCTTTAAACAAAACTACGGGAACACTGCGATGAAAACCACGCTTTTCATCGAGGGGGCTGTGCCGCGCTGCGCGCGGACAAAGCCCAAGCGAAAAAAGTTCCTCCTTTGTCGAAACTTTTTCCGCTCTGGTATCAAAACCACAGCAGAGCCGCGGTTTTGATGAAAATTTGCAGGGATGCAAATTTTCTGTTTGACTGCGCGTCTGACGGCGCGAGCCAAAGGATGGTGTACCGTTTTGGGTACGCCTTATTTTTTTGCCAAACGGAGGGAAAACCGGTGGAGATGACCCGTTATTCGATGATCGAGGACAAAAATCCGCGCGAAATCGTGCTGCTGCGCGGGCGGGGCTGCGCGTGGAAGCGCTGCCGCTTCTGCGACTACCATCTGGACGCATCGCGTGACGAGCAGGCCAATCTGGCTCTCAACCGTGCGGTGCTGGCGCAGGTAACGGGCCAGTACGGTCGCTTGGAGGCAATCAACTCCGGCTCGTTTGCCGAGCTGGACGAGTCCACCATCCGCGAGGTGGAGCGCGTCTGCCGCGAGAAGGATATCCGCGACCTGCACATCGAAAGCCACTGGCTGTTTCGGGGAACGCTGCCCGCGCTGCGCGCGCGGTTTGCAGAGCAGGGGGTTACGCTGCATGTCAAAATCGGCGTGGAGACCTTCGACGCGGACTGGCGCGAGCGGGTGCTTGACAAGGGCATAGAGGAGGCCGACCCCGCGAAGATCGCCGCGGACTTTGACGACTGCTGCCTGCTGTTCGGCCTTGCCGGGCAGACGGCGGACAGCATGCGGCACGACATCGAGACCGGTCTTGCGCATTTTGACCGCGTCTGCGTCAACATTATGGTTCCGAACACCACATCTGTGCGGCCGGACGATGCCTCGCGCGCTGCTTTTGTGCGCGAGGTGTATCCGCTGTATCGGGATAACCCGCGTGTGGATATTCTGTTGGAAAATACAGATTTTGGCGTAGGAGAAGTAAAATGACAAACGAATTATTGTTGATTGGCACGCTGGTGGTGCTGTACGGTGCGGTGCTGCTGTGGTTTTATCTGTTCGGCACCGGGGGACTGATGGCGTTTACGGTGTTTGCAACCATCGCGGCGAATATCGAGGTGCTTATCCTGATTGATGCGTACGGCATGGAGATGACGCTCGGCAACATCCTGTTTGCGACCACCTTCCTTGTGACCGATATTTTGAGTGAGATCGCGGGCAAAAAGGCCGCGCAGCGTGCGGTCTGGACAGGCATTGCCGCCAATGTGCTGTTTATTGTGGTGTCGCAGTCCTGGCTGGCCTATATTCCGTCGATGAACGACTGGGCGATGCCGTATATGCAGGCCATTTTTTCCAACACCCCGCGTATGATGCTGTCGTCGCTTGCGGTATACGCGGTCGCGCAGGTATTCGATGTCTGGCTCTATCATAAATGGTGGGAGATTACCGAAAAACGCACCGGCGACCACCGCGCCTTCCTCTGGCTGCGCAACAACGGCTCGACGATGGTTTCCCAGCTGGTCAATACCGTACTGTTTACCGCGCTCGCCTTCTGGGGCACCTATGACATCCCGACGCTGATTTCAGTCGCGCTGTCGAGCTATGTGATTTTCATTTTCACCTCTCTGCTTGATACGCCGGTGGTGTATGCCGCGCGTCGGCTGCATGACAAAAAAGCAGGTCATACCGAAGACCCGGCATAACACAGAAAAAAACAGGGAGAAGCTGCCGCTTCTCCCTGTTTTTTTCTGCCAGCCGCCTTAGCCCAGCATGTGGCCGACGTTGTTCGCCGCCTTGTGCATGGCGTGCTCCGCCTTGTTCGCCGCATGCTGCGCGCTGCGCCGTACCGAAGGATTCATCATCGCGCCTGCCGCCATCATAGAGACGACCGCGCCCGCGACCGCACCGGTCGCAATGCCTGAAATGAAGGGAGATACCCGCATGATTTGTCCGCCGCCTTTCAAAAAAAGATTTGGGTGCCGCCGAACATAGTATGTCCGCTTTGCATGGAACCTTACTCGCTGTGCGGCGACAACAAAATTTGCATAAAAAAACAAAATTGTTTTGTTGCATCGTCTGTTTACAAAACCCGTTTCATACGATATAATAAATGAAACAATCCGCCTTTAAGGCGCGGCCCGTGAGCCGCCAAGGCAGAAAACAGTGCATACGCCGTCAGCCGGGAAATGGGGGACAGGTGTAATTTTGAGGTACGGCTTTCTGCTTTTGGCGCAGGAGGCTGTTTTTTTGTAAATTTTTCCGATGGGAGGTGGCAGGATGGCCGAACAAAAGGCCGTGATTATGGATGCGGACGGTGTGCGCCGCGCACTGACCCGTATCGCCTTTGAAATCATTGAAAAAAACAAGGGTGTGGAAAATCTGCTGCTGGCCGGGGTAAAAACGCGCGGCGTGTTTCTGGCCCAGCGCATTGCAAAAAAGCTCGGGGAGGTCGAAGGACGTATGCCGCCGGTGCTCGAACTGGACGTGACCCCGTGGCGGGACGATAAGCCGCGCGAGGAAGCGCCCAAATCGCCGCCGGATGCGCGCATCGAGGGCGCGACGGTCGTATTGGTGGACGATGTGCTGTATACCGGCCGCACGGTGCGCGCCGCGATTGAAGCAGTGTCTCAGCAGGGCCGCGCGGGACGCATCCAGCTGGCCGTGCTGATAGACCGCGGCCACCGAGAGGTGCCCATCCGACCGGATTATATCGGAAAAAACCTGCCCACCGCACGCGATGAGCGCGTCAGCGTGCGCCTGACCGAGGTAGACGGCGCAGACAACGTTGTTATTTTAAGCAGTGAAACGTAGGATAACCGCTTGCAGCTGAGAAAGGAAGAAGATCTATGTCCATCCAAACACTGGTAGAAAAAATCAAGCAAAAGGGTAACCCGACCGTTGCCGGCCTGGATGCGCGGCTGGAGTACATCCCGCAGCATATCTCGGGACGCAACATGATGCTGCACGGCGAGACGCTGCGCGCGGCGGCGGAGAGCGTGGTCGCGTTCAACTGCGGCCTGATTGACGCACTGTGCGACATCGTGCCCGCGGTCAAGCCGCAGGCGGCGTACTATGAACTGCTCGGCTCGTACGGCGCGATGGCGCTCAAGGAGACCATCGACTACGCGCACGCCAAGGGCATGTACGTCATTGGCGATATCAAGCGCAACGACATTGGTGCGACCGCGACCGCCTATGCCGAGGCATATCTGGGCAAGACCCGCGTGGGCGATACTGAAATCGCGCCCTATGGCTGCGACAGCGTGACCGTCAACGGATATCTGGGCACGGACGGCATTGAGCCGTTTTTGAAGGAGTGCCGCGAGCGGGACAAGAGCCTGTTTGTACTGGTCAAAACCTCCAACCCGTCCTCCGGCGAGCTGCAGAACCGCGATATGGAGGGCAAGCCGCTCTACGCGCGCATGGCTGAGATGGTGGCCAAGTGGGGTGAGGGTCTGGATACGCCCTGCGGCTACAATCAGATTGGCGCGGTGGTCGGCGCGACCTATCCGGAGGAGCAGAAGATCATCCGTGCGCTGCTGCCGAAGTCCTATTTCCTCGTACCGGGCTACGGCGCGCAGGGCGCGACCGCAAAGGACATTGCAAACGCGTTTAACGATGACGGTCTCGGCGCTATCGTCAATTCCTCGCGCGGCATTATGTGCGCATGGAAGAAAACCGGAAACAATGGTAAGGATTATAAGGAAGCCGCGCGCGCGGAAGCCATCCGCATGCGGGACGAGATCGTCGCAGCAATTAAATAATTTATAGGGGCATCCAAAGTCAGGCACATGTCCTGACTTTGGATAACACAAGCAAGGCTTGTGTCTGGACTGAACGGAAATTCTGCGAATTTCAAAATGGGAGCGTGGAGATACAAGAATGAAAAAAGCGTATTTACTGCTCGCGGACGGCACGCTGTTTGAGGGTACGGCCGTCGGCTACGAAGGGCAGAGCATCGGTGAGGTCGTGTTCAACACGGGCATGGCCGGTTATCAGGAGGTTTTGACCGACCCGTCCTATTATGGTCAGGTGGTCACTATGACCTATCCGCTGATTGGCAACTATGGCATCAACTTTGACGATTACGAATCCCGCAAGAGCTGGGTTTCCGGCTTTATCATGCGCGAAGTTGCCGATCACCCGTCCAACTGGCGCTGCCGTCTGACGCTGGACGAATATCTCAAGGAGCAGAAGGTCGTCGGCCTTGCAGGCATCGACACCCGCGCGCTGACCCGCAAGCTGCGCAACGCAGGCGTTATGAACGGCGTCATCTATACCGAGGGCTTCGAGCCGGATGAGCAGGCCATCGCGGAAATGAAGGCATATGTGGTCAAGGACGCGGTAAAGTCGGTCACCTGCGAGGAGAGCCGCGTTTACCCGGCGGAAGGCGAGCAGAAGTACCGTATTGCGCTGTATGACTACGGCGTCAAGTACAATATTGAGCGCGAGCTGCAAAAGCGTGGCTGCGAGGTAGTCACCATCCCGGCATTCACCCCGCCGGAGGAGGTCATCGGCAAGTTTGACGGCGTGATGCTTTCCAACGGCCCCGGCGACCCGGCGGAAAACGTCGAGATCGTCGAGAATCTCAAAAAGCTGCTGGCAAGCAACATCCCGATTTTCGGCATCTGCCTCGGCCATCAGCTTTTAAGCCTTGCCATCGGTGCCAAGACGACCAAACTCAAGTACGGCCACCGCGGCGTCAACCATCCGGTCAAGGATCTGGATGTAGACCGCACCTATATCACCAGCCAGAACCACGGCTACGCGGTCGTGGGCGAGTCGGTTGACCCGAGCATCGCCCGCGTACGCTATGTCAATTTGAACGACGGTACGGTCGAGGGTGTGGAGCATGTCGGCCGTCCGGTGTTCACCGTGCAGTACCATCCCGAGGTCTGCCCCGGCCCGATGGACACGTCATATCTGTTTGATAAATTCATGGACAACATTGCAAAAGCAAAGGGAGGTGCTCAGTAATGCCGCTGCGCAAGGATATTCATAAGGTAATGGTACTGGGCTCCGGCCCTATCGTCATCGGTCAGGCGGCCGAGTTCGACTACGCGGGCACGCAGGCTTGCCGCGCGCTGCGCGAGGAAGGTCTGGAGGTTGTACTGGTCAACTCCAACCCCGCTACCATCATGACGGATAAGGCCATGGCCGACAAGGTCTATATCGAGCCGCTGACCGTCGAAGCGGTGCAGGAAATCATCAAGAAAGAGCGTCCGGACTCGCTGCTGCCCAACCTCGGCGGCCAGACCGGTCTGAACCTCGCCATGGAGCTGTGCGAGAGCGGCTTCCTTGATAAGATGGGCGTCAAGCTGCTCGGCGCGAACCCGGAGACCATCGCCAAGGCCGAGGACCGTCAGATGTTCAAGGACACGATGGAAAAAATCGGTGAGCCGTGTATCGCCTCCAAGGTCGTGCACTCGGTGGAGGACGCGGTCGAGTTTACCCGGGAAATCGGCCTGCCGGTCATCATTCGTCCGGCGTATACGCTTGGCGGCACGGGCGGCGGTATTGCCTACACGTGGGACCAGCTGCGTGAGATTGCCGCGACCGGCATCATGTATTCCCGCGTTGATGAAATTCTGGTCGAAAAATGTATCGCCGGCTGGAAGGAAATCGAATACGAGGTCATGCGCGACGGCAAGGGCAACGCCATTACGATTTGTAACATGGAAAATGTCGACCCGGTCGGCGTGCATACGGGCGACTCGGTCGTTGTCGCGCCCAGCCAGACGCTGTGCGACAAGGAATACCAGATGCTGCGCACCTCGGCGCTCAACATCATCACAGAGCTGGGCATCGAGGGCGGCTGCAACGTGCAGTATGCGCTCAATCCGGAGTCGTTCGAGTACGCGGTGATCGAGGTAAATCCCCGCGTATCGCGTTCCTCAGCGCTGGCCTCCAAGGCGACCGGTTATCCGATTGCCAAGGTGACCGCGAAAATTGCGGTCGGCTACGGTTTGGATGAAATCGAAAACGCCGTCACCAAAAAGACCAAGGCCTGCTTCGAGCCGACGCTTGACTACTGCGTGGTCAAGTTCCCGCGCTGGCCGTTTGACAAGTTCGTGTACGCGGACAACACGCTCGGCACGCAGATGAAGGCGACGGGCGAGGTCATGGCGATTGACAACAGCTTTGAGGGGGCGCTGATGAAGGCGGTCCGCGGCTGCGAAATCAAGCTGGACAGCATGATCGTGCCGCGTATCCAGCAGCAGTCGGACGCGGAAATCAAGAAGGGCGTTGCCCGCACGGATGATCAGCGTCTGTTCCACATCTGCGAGGCGCTGCGCCGCGGCATCATGACCATCGAGGAGATTCACGAGGTCACCACGATGGACACTTTCTTCCTGCATAAGTTCCAGAACATCGTCGACATGGAGAAGGCGCTTGCCACGGCCGAAACCATCGACAAGGACCTGTACCTGCGCGCCAAGAAGATGGGCTTCCTCGACAAGACCATTGCCGAGCTGTCCGGCAAGGATATTTCCGGGGTAAAGCGTCTGCTGGTTTACAAGATGGTAGACACCTGTGCCGCCGAATTCGAGGCGGAGACCCCGTACTACTACTCGACCTACGACGAGGAGACCGAGGTCAAGCCCGCCTCCGGCAAAAAGAAGGTGCTGGTGCTTGGCTCCGGCCCCATTCGCATCGGTCAGGGTATCGAGTTCGACTACTGCTCGGTGCACGCAGTTTGGGCGCTGCAAAAGCTGGGCTGCGAGACCGTTATCATCAACAACAACCCGGAAACCGTATCGACCGACTTCGATACGGCCGACCGTCTGTATTTTGAGCCGCTGACGCCTGAGGATGTGACCGGCGTGGTGGGCGCCGAAAAGCCGGACTTTGCGATTGTGCAGTTCGGCGGACAGACCGCCATCAACCTCGCCGCGCACATCGAAAAGCTGGGTATCCCGATTCTGGGCACGCCTGCATGGAGCATCGACGCGGCGGAGGACCGTGAGAAGTTCGACGTTATCCTCGAAAAGTGCGGCATCCCGCGTCCGGCGGGCCACACGGTCATGACCGAGGAAGAAGCGGTCAAGGCCGCCGATGAGCTGGGCTATCCGGTGCTTGTGCGTCCGTCCTACGTTCTGGGCGGTCAGGGCATGGAAATCGCGTACAAGGAAGAGGACGTGCGCGAGTTCATGAAGGTCATCACCCGCAACAAGGTGGAAAACCCGGTGCTGGTGGATAAATATATGATGGGCCGCGAAATCGAGGTCGACGCCATCTGTGACGGCGAAGACATTCTCATCCCGGGCATCATGGAGCACTTCGAGCGTGCGGGCGTTCACTCGGGTGACTCGATTTCGATTTATCCCTCTATCAACATCGAGCCGAAGCACAAGGAAACCATCATCCGCTATACCGAGGCGCTGGCTAAGAATCTGGCAGTACTCGGTCTGGTCAACATCCAGTTTGTCATGTATAACGACCAGATTTACGTCATTGAGGTCAATCCGCGCTCCTCGCGTACCGTGCCGTATATCTCCAAGGTGACGGGTGTGCCGATGGTCGATTTGGCGACGCGCTGCATGTTCGGTGAAAAGCTGCGCGACATGGGCTGCGGCACCGGCCTGCACCCGGAGAGCGACCACTACGCGGTCAAGGTGCCGGTGTTCTCGTTCCAGAAGCTGCGCGACCTCGATACCCAGCTGGGGCCGGAGATGAAGTCGACCGGCGAGGTGCTGGGCGTTTCGACCTCGTTCCGCGAGGCGCTGCTCAAGGGTCTGATCGGCGCGGGCTTCAAGATGAAGAAAAAGGGCGCGGTGCTGATTTCCGTGCGCGATTCGGACAAGCAGGAGGCCATCCGCATCGGCGAGCGGTTTGAAGCCCTTGGGTTTGAAATTTACGCCACCAGCGGCACAGCGAACGTACTCAACCGTCACATGGTTGCAACCAACGCCATCCGCAATGTGGATGAGCCGTCCCCGAATATCATCGACCTGATCGAGTCCGGCAAGATCGATTACGTTGTGGCCACTTCGGTCAAGGGTCGTCATCCTCAGCTGGGTTCGGTGCACATCCGCCGCACGGCGGTCGAGCGCGCCATTCCGTGCCTGACCTCGATCGACACGGCATCCGCACTGCTGCGCTGCCTCGAGGGCGATATCAAGATTGAAAACTGCGAGATGGTGGATATTAACACAATCTAAAGTTTCGATGAAAGCGTACAGCTTTCATCGAGGGGGCTGTGCCGCGCGATGCGCGGACACAGCCCTTTCGCGATTTTACGCGCAAGGATGCACACAAAATTGCTTTCTTGTATCAAAAGGTGGGTCTTGCCCGCCTTTTGATGAAAAGAACCGCCGGAAGGCGGTTCTTTTCTGTTTGATGCGCGCTTGACGGCCCGGGCATCACTTATTCTTTTTTGCTCTGCGCAGACTGTTGCGCTTTCTTTTTGCGGTATATGCGTACACGCCAATACACACCGCCCGCAATACCCAGCAGCATCAGCACCGGCCAGAGCATCACGACCATCAGAATCAGGCCGCGCACGGTAGCGGTCAGACCGCCGAGGCCGTGCTGCGCGGCTTGTGCCACCTGTGCGCCGAAGCCTGTGCCCGCAGAGACAGCGGTCAGTGTCTGTACTTCACGCAGTGACACCGTGAAGGTAGAAAATCCCACCAGATCGTCATAATGCCGCTTTTCTCCCGTCAGGCTGTCGATTTCATACTCACATTCGGCAAGCGCGTTCTCCAGAGAAATGATATCCTCCATCTTGGCGGCCTGATCAAGCAGCGCAAGCAGACGCTCGTGCTTGGTCTGCAAGGTGGCCAGACGTGTCTCGATGTCGGTATACTTCTCCGTCACGTCCTCACTCCACCGGTTGGCAGATACCACATGGCAGGTTTCACCCAACTGCGCAAAAAAAGTCTCAAACCGCTCCTGCGGCACCCGCAGCGTGTAATTTGCTGTGCGGCTGCCTTTTTCGCCGGCGTTTCCGCTCGACTGGATATAGCCGCCCGCTTCAGCGGTCATTTGCTCAAGCGCTGCGCAGGTGGCGTCAT
This sequence comes from Candidatus Agathobaculum pullicola, assembly GCF_052117205.1. Classification (NCBI taxonomy): domain Bacteria; kingdom Bacillati; phylum Bacillota; class Clostridia; order Eubacteriales; family Butyricicoccaceae; genus Agathobaculum; species Candidatus Agathobaculum pullicola. The sequence goes on from NZ_JBQKJP010000018.1 coordinate 24,443, forward strand.
ATTCCTGCGTCTCGAGCGTAAAATCCGCCGATAAAATCAGCTTGGCGTTTTCACGCACTGTGGAAAAATCCGCTGTACTCTCGGATGATGCCGCATCCATAGCCGCCGCGCCGTTTTCCCTTTGTGGCACTTCCGCATCACCGGTAATGCCCGTGCTCCCCGACGCCGCTCCGCACGCGACAAGCGAAAGCAGCAACAGCAGGGCCAGCACCATACAAAGCCATCGTCGTTTCATCACAGGACACCTCTTTTCGCTTTCGTTATCCTGTTAGACGAATTTGCTTTCCATCTGTTCCCAACTGTTGCTGCTTTATTGTCTGTTTTTATGTATGAACGATCTTATGCTTCCTTCTGGTAAGTCGTCAGCTCAAACGAACCGATTGCACCGCATACATTGCAGACATCCGGACGCTCATCATAAATCGCGCCGCAGAATACGCAGCGGTAGCCGTCCGTGTCAACCATTTTCTTTTTCGGCGGCAAAGAGGATTCCACTTCTTCCTTCTTCGCTCCCTGGGTCAGCGCCATCAGGGCGCTCATAAAGCGAAACTCATGATCCTGCTCAATCTTGGAAATATTGTCAAACAGCGCGGCAATATCCTCAAAGCCTTCTTCACGAGCGATTTTTGCAAAGCCCGGATACATGTTGCTCCATTCGCCGTACTCGCCCTTAATGGCGGTTTGCAGATTCTCCGAGCTGGTGCCAACACCGGTCAGCTTTTCATACAGCAGTCGACCGTGCGCACCCTCGTTCTGCGCCAGATTGGTGAACAGATTGGCAATATCCTCATGTCCCTCCTTGCGAGCCTTATCCGCAAAAAACAGATACTTATTACGAGCCATCGACTCTCCGCTAAACGCTGCCTGCAAATTCTGCTCGGTACGGGATCCTTTCAAGTTCATTCCAATTTCCTCCTAATATCGACATTTTATCCCAAAGTGAGAATAAATATTATTTTATATTATAGTATACTACTTTTTTGCTTGACGAACATGCAATGTTGCAAAAGTGTAATAAACATGTAATATACATGTAATATTCTGCGTAATTAGGGAAATGCAGGAAAATATCTACGGGCTGAGGATCGAGACATTGACGATAAAACTGTTCATTTCCGCTTGGCAAAGCACTCCTTGATGCCAATGCACAGTAAAAACACACCAAACATGCGCCGCAGCCAATCGGTATCCACATATGCAGCCAGCCAGCAAGCAGCGGCGGCGGTCGGCACGCCTGCCGCGATGCACCACAGAGCCGCCCGCTTTTCAACCAGACCGTTTTTGATGTGTGCCCAGAGCGCTGCGGGCGCGCACGCGAGGAAGTACAGCAGGTTGATGCCCGCTGCCTGATACTGTCCCATTCCGGCGATCATGGTAAGGTACAGCATGAGTAGCGAGCCGCCTCCCACACCGCAGCCGGACAGAATACCGGTCACCAGTCCGACGGCGGCGGAAAACAGCGCGCTCACAGCAGCAATACGGCGCGCACGCCGCCGTAAAGCAGCAGCAGACCAAACGCCCGCCGCAGCCAAACCATATCTATCTTGTGAAAGACACGGCCCGCAATCCAGCCGCCCAGCACACCGCCCAGCAGATAGGGCCATGCCGTGGAAAATGCCAGACCGCCCTGCATCCAGTAGAGCACAGCGGATAGCGCGCTGAGTGGAAAGATGACCGCGACCGAGGTCGCAAATGCGCGTCGTTCCTCCAAACCACACCAGTATACCAGCAGCGGCACCAGAAACAGACCGCCGCCCGCGCCGAAAAAGCCGTTGGCTGCGCCTGCAAGCGCACCGGTTGCGGCGTATTTTACAGTATCCTTCATAAAAACAGCCCTCCGGCAACAGTTTGCGCCGAAGGGCTGCGGTTTATGTGTTTTGGGGGTTACTTCTTGCCCAGCGTACCGGTCGCTAAAGCGGAAAGATACGCATTGATGAAGCCGTCGATATCGCCGTCCATGACCGCGCCAATGTTGGCGTTCTCGAAGCCGGTGCGCGTGTCCTTGGCAAGCGTATAGGGCATAAAAACGTAGGAGCGAATCTGGCTGCCCCATTCAATCTTCTTCTGGTCGCCCTTGATGTCGGAAATTTTCTCCAGATGCTCGCGCTCCTTGATTTCTACCAGCTTGCTGCGCAGCATACGCAAGCAGTTGTCCTTGTTCTGGAACTGGCTGCGCTCGGTCTGGCAGGAAACCACGATACCGGTTGCCTTGTGAATCAGACGCACCGCCGAGGAGGTCTTGTTGATGTGCTGACCGCCCGCACCGGAGGAACGGAACACCTGCATTTCGTAGTCGTCCGGCTTAATCTCGAAATCTGCTGAGTCGTCGGGGATATCCGGGATGACCTCGACCGCGGAAAACGAGGTGTGGCGACGACCGGAGGCGTCAAACGGGGAGATACGCACCAGACGGTGTACGCCTGACTCGCCCTTGAGGAAGCCGTAAGCGTTCTCGCCTTCGATGAGGATATCCGCGCTCTTGAGGCCCGCTTCTTCGCCGTCCTGATAGTCCATAATTTTATAGGTGAAGCCGTGGCGTTCCGCCCAACGGGTGTACATACGGTACAGCATTTCGCACCAGTCCTGCGCTTCGGTGCCGCCCGCGCCCGCATGGAAGGACACCAGCGCGTTGTTGCGGTCGTACTCGCCGGTCAGCAGTGTGGACAGCTTCTGCTCGGCCACGCCCTCTTCCAGCTCCTTGTAGCCGCTCTCCAGCTCTTCGAGCATGGACTCGTCGTTTTCTTCGATTGCCATTTCGCAAATCGTCAGTAAATCGTCGCACAGGCTGTTCAGATGATTATACGCCTCAATCTTGCCCTTGAGCGCACCCATGCGGGAAACGATCTTCTGGCTTTCCTCCGGATTATCCCAAAAGCCGGGCTGAGAGGACTTGATCTCCAGCTCCTCAACCTCGCGCTTTGCCCGGTCCAGACCAAGCGACTCATACAGCTCCTCGAGCTGGGGCTTTAAATTGTTCAGTTTGACCTTGTATTCCTCGAACTCAAGCATGAAAATGCTCCTTCACGTATTTTTCAGTAGTATATAGTATACCGTTTTGCGGGGAACTTGTAAAGTTTTTTCTAAGTTTGACTTGACTAACCCTTGTCCTTCCGATATATTTTTAGGTACAAGAAAAGGGAGTAGCTCACGCCTGCGGGCGTGGTCGGCATCGTCAATCACGGTCGAACATTCGACCCGTGCCCACCGTAAGCAGCGAGACTTTTATTGCTATGCGCAATAAAAGTCTCTTTTTTTGCGCATGGATATGCTATTGTATCAAATATAGGGGGTTGTATCATGTTATCATTCATCATGTTGGTATTCGGTTTTGTCCTGCTGGTCTGGGGCGCGGACAAATTTGTTGCGGGCGCGTCCGCGCTGGCGCGGCGGCTGGGCGTGTCGCCTTTGCTCGTCGGCCTGACCATCGTTGCCTTCGGTACCTCCGCGCCCGAACTGGCCGTCAGCCTGACGGCGGCTTTGCAGGGCGCAAACGAGATAGCGGTGGGCAATGTCGTTGGCTCGAACATTTTTAACCTGCTGATGGTCGCCGGCCTGTCCGCCGTAGTTTGTCCGCTCGTTATGGATCGCACGCTGCTGCGGCGTGACTGGCCGATTTCGCTCGGCGCAGCGGTGCTGCTTTTGGTGTTCATTGCGCCCGACCTGACCATTTCGCGCATCGAAGGCGTTATCCTGCTGGCCGTGTTCGCGATGGTGCTTGGCACGCAAATCCGCGCGGCGCTCAAAAATCGGGACACGCTGGTAGGCGAAGAGGAAGAAGTGCCGATGCGTCCGCTGATGATTGGCGTTAATATCGTACTCGGCCTTGCCTGCATCATCATCGGCGGTCAGCTGGCGGTGAACGGCGCGACCGGTATCGCGCGCATGTTCGGCCTGTCCGAGACGCTCATCGGCCTGACCATCGTCGCCATCGGCACCAGCCTGCCCGAGCTGGTCACCTCGCTGGTGGCTGCCCGCAAGGGACAGAATGAAATCGCAATGGGCAATGTTATCGGCTCAAACATTTTTAATCTGCTGCTCATTCTCGGCGTTTCCGCAACCATTACGCCCATTCCGGTGCAGGCGACCTCGATCATTGACGCGCTCGTGCTCATCGGTATCAGCGTGGTGTTCTATCTTCCTGCGCGCCGCGGCAAGCTCGGCCGCGCGCCCGGCGCAATCATGGCGCTCACCTATGTTGTCTATACCGTATACCTGATTATGAGATAAAGCAAAAAAAGACGCTTGCAGGCGTCTTTTTTTGCGCCATGACATTCGTTTACAAAAAATTTGTTTGTTTCCGGCCCATTGTGTGCTATAATATTTTCTGTATGAATGAACGGGACTTTTGTCCCTTTTTGAAAGGCTGAATCAAGAATGGCTAACCTTTTTACCAAAATTTTCGGCACTCATTCCTCGCACGAACTGAAGAAAATCTATCCCATTGCGGATAAGGTCGATGCGCTCGAAGAGCAGTATAAAAAGCTGACCGACGCGGAGCTGCGTGCGAAAACCGATGAATTCAAGGCTCGCTATCAAAACGGCGAATCGCTCGACAACCTGTTGCCAGAGGCGTTTGCCACCTGTCGCGAGGCTGCGTGGCGTGTGCTTGGCATGCGGCATTACCGTGTGCAGGTCATCGGCGGCATCGTGCTGCATCAGGGCCGCATCGCGGAGATGAAAACCGGCGAAGGCAAAACGCTGGTTGCGACTTTGCCCGCCTACCTCAACGCGCTGACCGGCAAGGGCGTGCACATCGTCACGGTCAACGACTACCTCGCCAAGCGCGACAGCGAATGGATGGGCAAGGTTTACCGTTTCCTCGGCCTGACCGTCGGTCTGGTCATCCACGAGGTCGAGCCTGGCGAGCGTCGCGCGATGTACGAAGCGGACATCACCTACGGTACGAACAACGAATTCGGCTTCGACTATCTGCGTGACAACATGGCGATTTATAAAAAGGCCATGGTGCAGCGCGGACATGCGTTTGCCATCGTCGACGAGGTCGACTCTATCCTGATCGACGAGGCGCGTACCCCGCTGATTATTTCCGGTCAGGGCGAAAAGTCGTCCCAACTGTACGAAATGGCCGACCGCTTTGCCGCGGGCCTCAAGTGCCTGCGCGTCAAGGAAGTCGACGCCAAGGAAGAGCAGGACGACATCGACGCGGACTACATTGTCGACGAAAAGGCCCGCACCGCAACCCTCACCCCTAAGGGCACCGCACGCGCGGAGCAGTATTTCCGGGTGGAAAACCTGTCCGATCCGGCCAATACCACGCTGCAGCACCACATCAATCAGGCCATCAAGGCGCGCGGCGTGATGCAGCGCGACGTGGACTACGTTGTGCGCGATGGTCAGGTCATCATCGTCGATGAGTTCACCGGTCGTCTGATGTTCGGCCGCCGCTACAACGAGGGCCTGCATCAGGCCATCGAGGCCAAGGAAGGCGTTAAGGTTGCGCATGAAAGCAAGACGCTGGCCACCATCACCTTCCAGAATTACTTCCGTCTGTACGGCAAGCTGTCCGGTATGACCGGTACCGCGCTGACCGAGGAGGAGGAATTCCGCCACACCTACAAGCTGGACGTTATTGAAATCCCGACCAACAAGCCGATTGCGCGTAAGGACAACCCCGACGCGGTTTACAAGAACGAGCGCGGCAAGATTCATGCAACGATTGCACGCATCGAAGCCTGCCATGCCAAGGGACAGCCGATTCTGGTTGGTACGGTGTCGATTGAAAAATCCGAGGAGCTGTCCAAGCTGCTCAAGGCAAAGGGCATCAAGCACACCGTTCTGAACGCAAAGTATCACGAGCGCGAGGCGGATATCGTCGCGCAGGCGGGCAAGTCGGGCGCGGTTACGATTGCGACCAACATGGCCGGCCGTGGTACGGATATCATGCTCGGCGGCAACGCGGAAACCATGGCGCTTGACGAGCTGAAAAAGGGCGAGTATACGCCGGAGCTGCTGTACGAGGCCAACGGCCACGCGGAGACGGACGATCCCGAAGTGCTCGCCATCCGTGAGAAGTTCCAGGAACTCTATCAGAAGTACAAGAAGGAGACCGACGCGGACGCCGAGAAGGTGCGTGCGGCAGGCGGCCTGTATATTCTGGGCACGGAGCGGCATGAATCCCGTCGTATCGACAATCAGCTGCGCGGCCGTGCCGGCCGTCAGGGTGACCCGGGCGAATCCAGCTTCTATATTTCGCTCGAGGACGACTTGATGCGCCTGTTTGGCTCCGAGCGCATCCAGAATATGATGGATACACTCGGCATTGATGAAAACGAGCCGATTGACCAGAGAATTCTGTCCGGCGCAATCGAAAACGCGCAGAAAAAGATTGAATCCCGCAACTTTGCTACCCGTAAGCACGTGCTCGAATACGACGATGTGCTCAACACCCAGCGCCAGACCATCTACGGTCAGCGTTTGCAGGTGCTTGAGGGCAAGGATATCAAAGACAATATCCTGAACATGGTCGATGATACCATCGCCCGCGCGGTGCACGCCGCAGTCGGCGAGAACCACCTCATCACCCCGGAAATGGTCGAGCAGGCAAGCCGTCCGTTTATCGGCATGTTCCTGCGTCCGGAGGACTGCACCTTCACGCCCGAAGAATGTGACGATCTGACTGTGGAGCAATTGACGAATGTGCTGACCGATCAGGCGCACAAGGTCTATGAGGCCAAGGAGCAGGCCATCGGCGCGTCCATCATGCGCGAACTGGAACGCGTGGTGCTGCTCAAGAACGTCGATACCAAGTGGATGGATCACATTGACGCGATGACCGAACTGCGTAACGGTATCGGCCTGCGCGCCTATGGCCAGCATGACCCGGTTATTGAGTACAAGCGTGAGGGCTTCGATATGTTCGACGCGATGATCGACTCCATCCGTGAGGACACCGTGCGCATGATTTTCCTGGCGCAGGTGCGTACCCGCGAGGAACCTAAGCGTGAACAGGTCGCCAAGGAAACCAGCGCAGCCGGCGCGAGCGACGGTTCGGTCAAGGCTGAGCCGAAGCGCGTGGGCAAAAAGGTCGGCCCGAACGACCCGTGTCCGTGCGGCAGCGGTAAGAAATACAAAAAGTGCTGCTATCTCAAGGCGGACAACCCGTATAAATAAAACGAAAGAGGGAAACCCCAGCGGTTTCCCTCTTTTCTCTTTGTTTTAGGTTTGCCGGCGTTTGAAATCCAGATAGCCCTGCAAAATCAGGCTTGCCGCGACCGCGTCGACTGTCTGGCGGTGCTTTTTTGCCTTTTTGCCCGTCTGGTGCAGAATGTCGTGCGCCGCGACCGTCGTACGACGCTCGTCCCACAGCGTCACCGGCAGCCCGGTGCGCTCCCGCAGCGTCTCGGCCAGCGCTTCGCACTTGTGTGCGCGTTCTCCCGCCGTGCCGTCCATATTTTTCGGCCAGCCCAGCACGATCTCTTCGATTTTGTTTTCCGCGATGAAGGCCGTCAGCTTGTCCAAGAGCTTGTCGTAATTCCATTCGTGGATAACGCTCGGCGAGCCGGCCAGAAAGCCCGACGCATCCGAAACCGAAAGTCCAGTGCGCGCATCTCCGTAATCAATCCCCAAAATACGCATGCGAATACTCCTATATGTTGTGTAATAAGCTAAGTATATCACAAAAACATAAAAAAACCAGCACTTTTTTCTCAAAAACCCTTGACCGCCGGTTTTGTCCATGCTATACTTTAAGAACCTATGCAGGTTCTTTTTTTGCGCCCATTTTTCGCGTGTCTCGGAAAACGGGTCCGGAACACTGGCAAAGGGAGGCAAATTGTCCCGCGCCCGGCCAAAGGGGCACGGGAAGGGACGAATATTAAAAGGAGGTGCCGTTATTTATGCGCGTGAAAATTACGCTGGCCTGCACCGAGTGCAAGCAAAGAAACTATGACACAATGAAGAACAAGAAGAACAACCCGGACCGTATGGAAATGAACAAGTACTGCCGTTTCTGCCGGAAGCACACGCTGCACCGCGAAACGAAGTAAGAGAAAGGAAGTAGCTTCATGGCTGAAGAAACCAAGGCGAAAAAGCCCGGTCTCTTTGCGCGTATCGGCAAGTGGTTCCGTGAGCTCAAGAGCGAGTGCCGTAAGATTGTATGGCCCACCCGCCAGCAGACGGTGAACAACACGCTGGTTGTGATTGCCTGCGTCATCCTGATCGGTATTTTCATCTGGGTCCTCGATATCGTGTTCGGTCTCGGCGTCCAGACACTGCTGAAAGCTTTCGCCGCCTAAAAGGAGGCATTTATGTCAGACGCTGCAAAATGGTATGTGGTTCACACATACTCCGGCTACGAAAATAAAGTGGCCTCTTCGATCGAAAAAGCGGTCGAAAACCGCAAGCTGCATGACCTGATCCCCGCCGTCAATATCCCGACCGAAACGGTCACGGAGGTCAAGGACGGCAAAAGCCGCGAGGTGGAGCGCAAGCTCTTCCCGGGCTATGTGCTTGTCAAAATGGTTATGACCGACGAAACCTGGTATCTGGTTCGCAATACCCGCGGCTGCACCGGTTTTGTCGGACAGGACAAGTCCGGCGGCTCCAAACCCATCCCGCTGACGGAGGATGAAATCGCCGCGATGGGCGTGGAGAAGCGTGAGATCGAGGTAAACTACGCACCCGGCGACAGCGTGCGCGTCATCGACGGCGCATTGGCCGGCTTTATCGGCGTAGTATCGTCGGTGGAAGCGGATAAGAACAAGGTTAACGTCACGGTTTCCATGTTCGGCCGCGAAACCCCTGTCGAGCTGGAACTTGACCAGGTCGAGACGCTCGACGAATAATTGCAGAAGCAGAGCTTCTGCTATAGGGGGTATCCGATACCCCCTATATACGAAAACAAGTTCCGAAGAAACTTGTTTTCGATACCCCCGGTTTCGCCGCACGAGCGGCGGGTCGGGGTCAAAATCCGAGGCACCTGTCCCCGGATTTTGGAATAGAACGTCGCTTCGCTCCCTATAGAGCGCGGCAAGTGGGAGAGCTCCCGCGGAAGGGACTCGCCAATTACCACATTTATTGAAGGAGGAACCTTTCAACATGGCACAGAAAGTAGTAGGTTATATTAAGCTCCAGATTCCCGCAGGCAAGGCAACCCCGGCTCCCCCGGTAGGTCCGGCTCTCGGCCAGCACGGCGTGAACATCATGTCGTTTACTAAGGAATTCAATGAGCGCACCAAGAACGATGCCGGTATGATTATCCCGGTTATTATCACGGTCTATGCCGACCGTTCGTTCAGCTTTATCACCAAGACTCCCCCGGCGCCGGTTCTGATCAAGAAGGCCTGCGGCATTGAGTCCGGTTCGGCCGTTCCGAACAAGACCAAGGTTGCCAAGCTTTCCAAGGCTGACTGCCAGAAGATCGCGGAGACCAAGATGCCCGACCTGAACGCTGCTTCTCTGGAAGCTGCGATGAGCATGATCGCCGGTACTGCCCGTTCGATGGGTATTACTGTCGAGGAATAAGTTTTAAGTTAAGCTGAATGGATTTTGACCGCGCTTTTTGCAGGCGCCGGTCAAAGTGGGAGGGTTAGGTTTAGCCTATTCCCGCATTACCACTTAAGGAGGATTTATTGTGCATAAAGGTAAAAAGTATGTAGACAGCGCAAAGACCATTGATCGTTCCAAGCTGTACGATCCGGCAGACGCGCTTGCCACTGTTATTTCCACTGCCAAGGCCAAGTTTGATGAGACCATCGAGCTGCACGTCAAGCTGGGCGTTGACTCCCGTCATGCCGACCAGCAGGTGCGCGGCGCAATCGTACTGCCGCACGGCACCGGTAAGAATGTCCGCGTTGCTGTTTTCGCCAAGGGTGCGAAGGCTGACGAGGCACTGGCTGCCGGCGCAGACATTGTTGGCGCGGAGGACCTGATGGAGCGCATCCAGAAGGAGAACTTCTTCGAGTTCGACGTTGTCATCGCTACCCCGGATATGATGGGTCTGGTTGGCCGTCTGGGCCGCGTGCTCGGTCCTAAGGGCCTGATGCCGAACCCGAAGGCTGGTACGGTTTCCATGGACGTTGCCAAGGCGGTTCAGGAGTCCAAGGCTGGTAAGATCGAGTACCGTCTGGATAAGACCAACATCATCCACTGCCCAATTGGCAAGGCTTCCTTCGGCGCGGAGAAGCTGCAGGACAACTTCGACGCACTGATGGGCGCGATTATCAAGGCCAAGCCGGCTGCTGCAAAGGGCCAGTACGTCCGCTCCTGTGTTGTGGCTTCCACCATGGGCCCCGGCGTTAAGGTCAATGCTGCCAAGCTGATGGCGTAAGCGTCTGTTTGATACAGATTTTATAGAAAATAAAAAGCACGCTGGTTTTCCAGCGTGCTTTTTTGTTGTCCTGTCGTATCAGCCCATCATACGGTATGCCGTTGCAATCGCCTGTTCACGGGTGAACATACCCTTCGGGTCAAACTTGTTCTCGCCCGTACCGTTCATAATCCCCGCGCCGACGACATAGTTAATGCCCTCGTGCGCCCACGACGAAATCTGCGAGGCATCCGACCACGAATTATTTGACTCACTGCCGGGCAGCTGGATCAACTTGGCCGCGCCCATCAGGATCTTCGCTGCCTGCTCTCGGGTCAGGCTCTCGTTCGGACTGAACTTGTTGTTGCCTACGCCATTGATAATGCCGAAACGGTAGCAAGCCAGTACGCTGGCATCCCAGGTATCGCTCAGCGCAGCACGCGCCTGATCATACGAAATACCGGTCAGATACAGCGCATTATCATAGTCCTCCATTTTCTTATGCAGCAGCGCGTCGATGATCTGACAAAATTCCTTACGGGTGATATTCTTCTGGTAGCCGTTTTGCAGCGTATCCAGTACAATGCCCGCGTTTGCCGCATCAACAACCGTTTGCGCTGCCCAGCCGGAGGGCGTATCAAAGTCGCGTGGCTGCATGCCCTTGGGCAGCGTACCCGAAGCATAGTCCACAATATGCAGCACGTTGGTCAGGTTTCGACCCGCGCTCTGCACAGTCGAGCCACCGATGCTCAGGAAAGTGGACGCGCCGCCGTCCAGCGCCATCGCGTCAACCGCGCCGAGCCCCTTGAGATAATTGGCGATACTGCGCATAGACGCACTCGACGCACTGCCCAGCACCAGCTGTCCGTTGCTCATAATGGCCGCGAACGAACGGGAGGAAACGTAATCCGGTGACTGTTTGGGATCGGTAAAATCGCTGTTCTGATCACAGACATTGACGCCGTCCTTGAGCAGCAGCGGACCTGCGCCGACGCCGTTGACGATGTCTGTCCATTCGGAGGCGCTGTCATGCTGCGGCGTGTATACGGTTTTGCGCACCGCGTCGTTGCCGATTTGCGGCTCGAGCGTGTAAGTCACCATGTTGTTCCACGCACTCTGGTTGATGACCAGCGCGGTCGTGCCCCACGACAGAGCGGGCACCGTGCCGCCAACCTGGATATTCGTCACAACGCTGTCCTTCATGGTGACGATGCGTGCGCCAGAGCCGACAGTGACCGCCCGGCCGTATACCGGCGTCAGCAGATAGCTTGCCCACGCGTTGTTCGCGTTGTAATCGTTGACCGAGTATGCGGTGACAGTTGCGCTGTCCTCGCCGCGGAACGCGATTTTCGTCTCGATTTTAACGCGGTCAATCAACGGCTTGCCGGAAGAAGTGAATACCAGCGTCGGCTTCTCGCCGCCGCCATTGACCACTTCTCCGCCCTGAATGACCGTCGCATAGAGTGTCCCACCGCCGCTGTAAGCGTCAAAATAGCCGCCGTTGATGGAGGCGACCACGGTTTTGCCGCTCTCGGATGCCTTGGCGCTGACGTGGCCGGTGGCCGACTGCGTCTGGAACAGGCGGTTATTGGCCAGTGTGACTTCACCTGTGCGCCCTGCGCCCATCTCCAGATAGACCATCGTGCCGCCGATGGCCATGCTTTGCCGCTGCGTGCCGCCCGCCGCGCCCGCTGCCACCGGCAGCAGCATCAGTCCGGCACATACAAGGCTGAGCACTCGCTTATATAAGGTTTTCATGGTATTCCCCCTTGTGTAGTTTTCAAGATTAGTTTAACACATTTTTCTATCATGCACAATGGAGAAGCCCATTTATTAACATCTCTTGAATATTTCGCCTCAAACAAAAATGAAAAATTTTTTCTGATTTTTTCTTGACATTTTTTTGCTTGTTCGATATAATAAATAAGCTTGGTCAAAGACAGCAGGTAGCCGCAAGGTTTCAAAGGCGATTTTTGCCGCCCGCCGAGGTCAACACGGAATGGATTATTGCCATCTTTTATATGGTTTTCTGTGTACCCTCCCTGTGTCTTTGCACCGGGAGGGTACTTTTATTTTTTAGGAGGTGAAAAAGATGCCGAATGCAAAGGTTCTGGAAGAGAAGAAGGCTCTGGTTGCGTCTCTGGTAGAGAAGATCAAGAATTCTCCGGCCGGCGTGCTGGTCGATTACAAGGGCATCAACGTTGAGGATGATACCAAGCTCCGCCGTCAGCTGCGTGAAGCAGGCGTTGAGTATATGGTCATCAAGAACACCCTGATCCGCTTTGCGGCGAAGGAACTGGGCTTTGAAGGTCTGGAAGAGCACCTGAACGGCACTTCCGCACTGGCGATTTCGACCACGGACGACGTGATCGCACCCGCCAAGATTCTGGGCGATTTCGCCAAGACCCACGAGAACTTCACGATCAAGGCCGGTTATCTGGAAGGCAAGGTAATCGACGAGGCCGAGGTCAAGAAGCTGGCTAACATGCCGAGCAAGGAAGTCCTTATCGCTCAGGTACTGTACAGCTTCAACTTCCCCATTATGCAGCTTGCTATTGCCTGCGATGCTATCGTTAAGAAGGCTGAGGGCAACGAGGAAATGAAGGTAGCCAATCTGGTTGCCGCGAAGGTTCCGGCTGCGGAGGAAGCTCCCGCTGAAGAGACTCCCGCTGCGGAGTAATCAAACAAAACTTTAAAAATAACTTATAATGGAGGTTTAATCCCATGACTGTTGCAGAGATTATGGAAGCTGTAAAAGAGCTCAAGGTTATGGAGCTCTCCGAGCTGGTAAAGGCTCTGGAAGAAGAATTTGGCGTATCCGCTACCCCGGTTGCCGTTGCAGGTGCTGCTGCTGGCGCTGGCGACGCTGCTGCTGCTGACGCTAAGACCGATTTCGACGTTGTTCTGGTTGACGCTGGTTCCTCCAAGATCAACGTTATCAAGGTTGTTCGTGAGATCACCGGCCTGGGCCTGAAGGAAGCCAAGGAGAAGGTTGACTCCGCTCCGCAGACCATCAAGGAAGCTGCTCCGGAAGCTGAGGCTAACGAGATCAAGGAGAAGCTCGAGGCTGCTGGCGCTAAGGTTGAGCTCAAGTAATTTTCCGATTGCTCGGCCGGCCCTTTCAGGGCTGCAAGCTGTCTGAAACCCGGCAGGTATTGCTTTCAGCAATACCTGCCGTTTGTTTTGTCCTTTTGTATTTCATATACGGTTTAGTCCGGAAATGAGGCCCTGTTATGTATCCCTTTCTGACCAAACTGGGCGGCTTTGCAAGGCGCGAAGCTGTTCTGGTCATTTCGCTCGTGTGCGCGCTGCTGTCCATGATAGCTGTTCCGCCTGATGCAGCGTATACCGGCTACATTGACCTGCGCGTACTGTGTTTGTTGTTCTGCCTGATGGCGGTTGTCGCGGGCCTGCAGCAATGCGGTTTGTTCACCGTGCTGGCGCAGCGCCTGCTGACCGGACGCAAGCAGCTGCGGCTGCTGTATCTGGCGCTGGTGCTGCTGCCGTTTTTCTGTTCCATGCTGATCACCAACGATGTGGCGCTCATCACCTTTGTGCCGTTCACCGTGCTCGTGCTCGGCCATATCGGTCGCATGGAGGCGCTCATCCGCGTGGTCGTGTTGCAAACGCTGGCTGCCAACCTCGGCAGTATGGCGACGCCGGTTGGCAATCCGCAAAATCTGTTCCTCTGCTCGTATTACAGTCTGGGCTTTGGTGCATTTCTGCGCGTCGTGCTGCCGCTGACGCTGGTCAGTCTGGTCGCGCTGTCGATCGCCGCACTATGGACGCGTGGTGAGAGCATTGAAATTACGTTCCCGCAGCAGGAGCATATTGCGCAGCCGCGCCTCTTTGCCTTGCTGTGCCTGCTGTTTGCGCTGTGTCTGCTGTCGGTTGTGCATGTTCTGCATTACGGCATCACGACCGCAGTGGTGGCGCTGTGCCTACTGCTGTTTGCACGCGGGCTGTTTGCGCGCGTGGACTACGCGCTGCTTTTTACCTTTGTCTGCTTTTTCATCTTTGCAGGCAATATCGGCCGCATCGACGCGGTGCGCCATACGCTCGAGATGCTGCTCGGACGCAGCACCTACTGGACCAGCGTGCTGGCCAGTCAGGTCATCAGCAACGTGCCCGCAGCAGTGCTGCTTTCTGGCTTCACTGACAATTGGCACGCGCTGCTGGCCGGTGTAGACGTCGGCGGTCTGGGTACGCCCATCGCGTCGCTGGCGAGTCTCATCTCGCTCAAACTGTACTTACGCGCGGAAAACGCCTCGCTGCCACGCTATCTGCTGGTGTTTACGCTGGCCAACATCGCGGGGCTGGTGTTGCTGTCAGGCGCGGCGTTCCTGTTCGGCTGCGCCGGCTGAATGTGTTCTGAAAACGGTATAACGCCGTCCATCCTGCCTTTTTGGCAGGCGGACGGCGCTTTTTTTGTCTTTCCGTGTCGCCCGCAGCCGACACAAGGCAAAATCGCTTGCGTATCGGGGCAAAAAAGGGTATACTAACCATATCTGAATTATCTGGAGGAATACTGGAATGCAGGATGGATTTGTCAAAATCGCTGCCGTAACGCCCGATTTGCGGGTGGCGGACTGCGCCTATAACGCTTCCGAAATCATAGAAAAGGCTAAGCAGGCCGCCGCCAAGGGCGCGCGCCTGATTGTGTTCCCCGAGCTTTGCCTGACCGGCTACACCTGCGGCGACCTGTTTTTGCAGGAAATCCTATTGACCGGCGCACTGGACGCGCTCGAAACGGTCTGCCGCGAGACAGCGGGGCTGAAGGCCGTTGTGCTGGTCGGCCTGCCGCTGCGCGTGCGCGGCAAGCTGTACAACTGCGCCGCTGTTCTGTGCGGGGGCGAGATACTGGCTTTTGTTCCCAAGCAGCACCTGCCGAACTATTCCGAATTTTATGAGCAGCGCCACTTTGTTTCCGGAGAATTGCTGGATGATATGGAGGGCGTAACCGTGCGGAACGGCAGCGGCGAGGCCGTTTGTGTGCCGGTTGTGACCGGACAGGTGTTCACCTGTGAGGACGCGCCGCTGTTCACCTTCGGCGTGGAGATTTGTGAGGACCTTTGGGTGCCCAATCCGCCCTCTACCATGCTGGCGCAGGGCGGCGCATATATCATCGCCAACCTGTCCGCTTCGGATGAAATCATCGGCAAAGCGTCTTACCGCCGCGACCTCGTGCGGCAGCAGTCCGGCCGTCTGCTGTGCGCCTATCTGTACGCGGACGCGGGCTTTGGCGAATCCACGCAGGACTTAGTGTTCGCGGGACACAACCTGATTGCGGAAAACGGCGCGCTGCTGGCCGAGAGCCGCATGTTCACCCACGGCATCACTTATGCCGACATTGATTTGCAGCGTCTGGCGCACGAGCGGCAGCGCATGAACACCTTCCGGCGTGTGCCGACGGGCGAATTTTCCTTCCGTCTGCCCCTGTCGGACTGTGACCTCACCGACCGCAGCTTCCCTCGCACCCCGTTTGTGCCCGCAAGCAAGGCGCTGCGCGACGAGCGATGCGAGGAGATTCTGACCTTGCAGGCCACCGGTCTTGCCACCCGTCTGCGCCATACGCACGCGAAAACCGCGGTGATCGGCCTGTCGGGCGGACTGGATTCCACGCTTGCGCTTATTGTTGCCGTGCACGCCTTTGACATGTTGGGACTGGACCGCAAGGGTATCCTCGCGGTGACCATGCCCTGCTTCGGCACGACCGCGCGCACGCGCGGCAACGCGGAAAAGCTGGCGGACGCTTACGGCGTGACGCTCCAGACTGTGGACATCAAGGCCGCGGTTGACCAGCATTTTTCCGACATCGGCCAGAGCAAGGACGACCTCTCGGTGACGTTTGAAAACGGGCAGGCCCGCATGCGTACACTGGTGCTGATGAATCTTGCCAACAAGCACGGCGGCATGGTGGTCGGCACAGGCGACCTGTCCGAGCTGGCGCTCGGCTGGGCGACCTACAACGGCGACCATATGAGCATGTACGGCGTCAACGCCTCCATTCCCAAGACGCTGGTGCGCTATCTGGTGGCCTACGAGGCCGACCGCGCGCTGGGCGAGCTGAGCGACGTGCTGAGCGATGTGCTCGATACACCGGTGTCCCCTGAGCTGCTGCCGCCCAAGGACGGCGAAATCAGCCAGAAAACCGAGGATTTGGTCGGCCCATACGAGCTGCACGACTTTTTCCTCTATTATATGCTGCGCTTCGGCTATTCGCCGCGCAAAATTTACCGCATTGCCCGTAAAACCTTTGCGGGCGCATATGACGAGGCGACCATCAAGAAATGGCTGACTACTTTCCTGCGCCGTTTCTTCTCGCAGCAGTTCAAACGCTCCTGCCTGCCGGACGGCCCCAAGGTCGGCACCATCACACTGTCGCCTCGCGGCGATTGGCGTATGCCGTCGGACGCGAGCGCCGCGTTCTGGCTGCGCGAAGCAGAAAACCTGTAAGAAAGGGAATAACCTGTTTTGAAAACCCTGATTCGCAGGCTGGCGGTCGTTGCGACCGCCGCCCTGCTTTGCTTTAACCTCTATTACGAGCTTGCGCCGGAATATATCGTCGGGCCGGAGCAGAAATTCGCATTCGCCGCGGCGTTTGTCGTGCTGCTGGGCACCGCGCTGTTCTACGGCGTACCCAAAGGCGCGCGCAGCAAACGGCGGCACGACTATATGCTGCTTTTGTTCTGGTATTACCTTTGGGTGCTGGCCAATGTCTTGTTTTTCGACAACGCCTTCGGCCGCGGCATTTCCATGCACGCGCGGCTGGACGCGGTCAATCTGGAGCCGCTGCGCACGATTAAAAACTACCTGATTGCCTACGGTTACGGCAACATTTCGCTGCGGCTGGTGATCTTAAACCTGTTGGGCAATCTGATTGCGTTTGCGCCGATGGGCGTGTTTCTGCCCGCGCTGTTTCGCTGGCAGCGCAGCATCTTTTTCTTCACGGCAACGCTTACGCTTGGCATCACGGCGGTCGAGGTGGCACAGGTCTACACGGGCGCAGGCTCGTGCGATGTGGATGACCTGATACTCAACCTCGCCGGTGCGCTGATTGTGTTTATTATCTGCCGCATTACCCCCATTTGGCGGCATATCTGCCGCGTAAATCCCAGAAATAAGGAGTGATCCCCTATGTTTGACACCGTACTCATCGCAGGACTCGGTCTGATGGGCGGCTCGATGGCCAAGGCCATCAAGGCGCGCACGCTCAGCCGTGTCCTCGGCTGGAACCGCACCCGCCGCACCGCCGAACAGGCGCTCGCAGACGGCTCGATCGACGCGATCGCCACCCAAGCGCTCTATAAGGAAGCCGATCTGGTCATCATTGGCCTGTATCCACAGGCGACGGTGGACTGGCTGCTGGAAAATATGCCGAAACTCAAAAAAGGCTGTGTCGTGGTCGATATGGTCGGCGTCAAGCAGTTTATGGTTGAGCATCTTGAGCAGGCCGCACTCGACGCGGGCGTGCACTTTGTGGGCGGACACCCGATGGCGGGCCGCGAATTTTCCGGTCTGGATTTTGCGCTGCCGACGCTGTTTGACGGCGCAAGTATGATTTTCGTGCCGACGAGAAGCAGCACCGAGCGCGTGCTCGAGCAGCTGGAAGCGTACTTCATGTCGCTCGGCTTTGGGCAGACCGTGCGCTGCACCGCCGCGCAGCACGACAAGATGATCGCGTTCACTTCGCAGCTGGCGCATGTCGTGTCCTCGGCCTACATCAAAAGCCCGGAGGCGGACAAGCACAACGGCTACTCCGCGGGCAGCTATAAGGATTTGACGCGCGTTGCCAAGCTCAACGAAACCATGTGGAGCGAGCTGTTTTTGTGCAATGCTGAGCCGCTGGCACAGGAAATCGACGAAATCATTCGGCATCTGGACGAATACCGCCGCGCCATCCGTGCGGGCGACCGAGAAACACTGACCGCATTGCTGCGCGACGGCCGCGAGCGCAAAGAAAGATTGGGATAACAAAAAAACCGCCCTTCGGAGGCGGTTTTTTTGCTGCCGAACATTCCTGTAAGGATTGGTTTACAGAAACTCCCGCATTTGGTTTGCCAGCTGCTCCTCCAAATGGATGAGCCGCTTGGTGATATCCTTGGTTTTCTCGCTGGCGGCCTTGTATTGATTGAGGTATCGGTTCAGCGATTTGACACCCATGTTGCAGCCGTCGGTCATCAGATCGGCAACGGTGTGATCGGATTCATCCATGCCCAGCTTAACGTTGGTTTTCATCCACGACATACCTTTGGCGATTGGATTGGGCTCCTTGCCGTCGTCGTGATATTCGTCCAGCAGCACCTGTATTTCATCCTGCAATTTGATATGCTCGTTTCGGCATTTGTCCAAATGCTGCCGAAGCGTATCACTTTTGATATACTCCAGCACCTCGTCAATGGATGCCACGCCCATTTTGATGCCCGCGTCGCACTCGCGCAGCAGCTTAATCGTATCCTGCTCGACCATAGTTTGCTCTCTCCTTTGCTTTTCCGGGATGCAATCAGTATGCGCAGTAATATGGGGTTCATGCTTGCGCGCAATCTTTTGCGCGGGATGGATAAACTGCCGTCTTTTGCACAAAATAGCACAAAAACCGGAAGGAGCATGATTATGAAGCTGGATAAGCAGAGTTATCAGCGTCTGCTGGAACAGAAAAGCCCGCCGTCGCCGCTGCCGCTCGACTGCCTGAAGGCGTTTCTGTTTGGCGGCGCGATCTGCACAGTGGGCGAAGCGGTGAGCAACTTCTGGCAGTGGCGCGGACTGGATACCACGGATGTGGCCGCTGCAACCTCGATTACCATGGTATTTCTCGGCGCACTGCTCACCTGCCTGCATCTGTATGAAAAGCTGGCCAAGCACGCGGGCGCGGGTACCATTGTGCCGATTACCGGCTTTGCCAACTCGATTGTTTCGCCCGCGATGGAATTCAAAAGCGAGGGTCTGGTGCTTGGCGTAGGCGCAAAGCTGTTCGTTATCGCCGGGCCGGTGCTGACCTACGGCATTTCAGCCAGCGTAATCTACGGACTGCTGCTTGTGCTGCTGGGAGGGGGCGGCGGCGCATGATCGAACACATTGGGCAGCGCACGCTGCACCTGACGGGCCGCCCCTATCTCATCGCGCACGCGGCTGCGGTCGGCAAAAAGGAAGGCGAAGGTCCGCTCGGCGCGTATTTCGACTTTGTTACCGAGGACGACCGCATGAAGCAGAAGTCGTGGGAGTTGGCGGAAAGCGCGCTGCAAAAGACTGCAATCAATCTGGCACTGCACAAAGCCGGGCTGCAAAAGGGCGATCTGGATGTCATTCTTGCGGGCGATTTGCTCAATCAATGTACCGGCTCGTTCCTCGCCTCGGTCGATTCGGACACGCCCTATCTCGGACAGTACGGTGCGTGCTCAACCATGGCACAAGGGCTGGCGCTGGGCGGCTGTCTGGTCGAAGGGGGTGCCGCGCGCCGTCTGCTGGCTGCGGCATCCTCGCATTTCTGTTCGGCAGAGCGGCAGTACCGCTTTCCGCTCGCCTACGGCGGCCAGCGTGCCCCAACCGCCCAGTGGACGGCGACCGCCGCAGGCGCAGCCGTCCTGAGCGCACAGGGAACGGGACGCATCCGGGTGACGCATGTGCTGTTTGGTAAGATGGTCGAGATGGGCGTGAAGGACGCAAACAACATGGGCGCGGCAATGGCGCCCGCGGCCTACGACACCATTTCCACCCTGCTTTCCGACCTCGGCGCGCAGCCAACCGACTTTGACTGCATCGTGACCGGCGACCTCGGTCATGTGGGGGCGGACCTTCTGCTCACGCTTTTGCGCACGGACGGCATCGACCTTTCCCCTGTTTACTCGGACTGCGGCAGTCTGCTGTTCGGGGACGAACAGGACGCGCATGCGGGCGGTTCGGGCTGCGGCTGTTCGGCGGCGGTGCTGTGCGGGCCGCTGCTGCGCGATATGCAGGCCGGCAAGATGCGGCGGCTGGTGTTCGCGGGTACGGGCGCCATGATGAGCCCGACCTCGGTGCAGCAGGGCCAGCCGATTGCCGGTATCTGTCACGCGGTTGTGATAGAAAGGAGCGACACATGAACTGGATGGAATACGTCAATGCCTTCTGGGTGGGCGGCGCGATCTGCGCGATTTGTCAGGTGCTGATTGACCGAACCAAGCTGACCCCTGCGCGCATTTTGGTCAGTCTGGTGGTGCTGGGCGTGGTGCTGCAAGCCTTCGGGCTGTACCAGTCGGTCGTGGACTATGCGGGCGCGGGCGCGACCATTCCTCTTTTGGGATTCGGCTACTCGCTGGCCAAGGGCGTGGCGAAAGCCGTGGCCGAAAGCGGCCTGCTGGGTGCGTTCACCGGCGGCGTGACGGGCGCGGCGGGCGGCATCGCGGCCGCCATTGTGTTCGGCTGTCTGTTTGCGCTCATTGCGCGGCCCAAATCCCGCTCTTGAGATAGTCTTGCGGACAAGGGCAAACCCCGATATAATAGACAGCAGAACGAAAAGAACGAGGTTTGCCCATGCACTACTATTTTGCCCCGATGGAGGGCGTGACCGGCGCGGTTTACCGCCGCACGCACCACGAATATTTCCCGGGGATTGACAAATATTTTATGCCGTTTATCACGCCGACCACGACCGAGCGGTTTACGCCGCGCCAAAAGAGGGATATTGCACCTGAGGTCAACGCAGGCGTACCCGCCGTGCCGCAGCTGCTGACCAAATCCGCCGCGGATTGTATCTGGTCGGCGAACGCCCTGACCGATATGGGCTACGCGGAGGTCAATCTCAACCTCGGCTGTCCGTCCGGCACGGTAACGGCAAAGGGCAAGGGCGCGGGCTTTTTGGCTGACCCGGATGCACTCGACCGCTTTCTGGACGCGGTTTTTTCGTCCACACGCGCACGCATTTCCATCAAAACGCGGCTGGGGATGCACGACCCGGCGGAGTTTGCGCGTCTGCTCGAAATCTACAACCGCTATCCGGTCGCGGAGCTGACCATTCATCCGCGTGTGCGGCAGGATTTCTATAAGGGCACGGTACGCGAGGCGGACTTTGCCGCTGCGCTGCCCCGCTGCCGCATGCCGGTGTGCTATAACGGCGACATCGTAACCGAACAAGACGCGCAGGCTGTCGCCGCGCGTTATCTCAATTTGCCCGCTGTGATGATTGGACGCGCACTGATTGGCGACCCCTCGCTTGTCACGCGCCTGTGCGGCGGCCCGCGTGCGGACCGCGACAGGCTACAGGCCTTTCACGATGCGCTGTATGCGCGCTACTGCGAGGCTTTCGGTGACGCGCGCATTGCCATACTCCGCATGAAGGAGATCTGGTTCTATCATCTGAACCTGTTTGAAAACAGCGAAAAACACGGTAAACGGCTTAAAAAGTCCACCGACCTGCGCGCCTACGAGGATGCGGCGGCAGCCGTCTTCCGCGATCTTGCGGTGCGGGAGGATATCGTTCCCGGCTGGTTTCATCCGGCATAAAAAGCAAATGGCTCTCTTCCGTTTTGGAAGAGAGCCATTTTTATTAGTATCCCTTTTCGACCGCCGCGGTCAGCACCTTGGAGGCTACCGTACCTGCAACCGACGAACCGCCGCCGCCATTCTCCACCAGAACGATGAAAGCATACGGCGTGGCCTCGTCCCGCAAAAAGCCGGTAAACCAAGCGTTCGGCGTCTGATCCGGACCGACCTCCGCCGTACCCGACTTGGCGCAGATGTCCATACCCGGGAAACGGTCCTGACCATAGGTCGCGATGACGTTGTTGTGCATCATGTCCGAAATGGTCTGCGCTGTGTCCGCCTCAATCAGTTTGGAGGACTTGTGCGCAAAGTACAGACCGGTCGGCAGGCCGTAATCCGTAGTTGTCCGTTCAATCAGGCGCGGCATTGCCGCCTTGCCGCCGTTGGCAATCGCACCCATATACAGCATCATATTGATGGGGCACATGGTGTCCTCGCCCTGACCGACGCCTGCCCATGCCAGCTGATTGTCGTTGCCGGTAAAGTTGAAATGTCCTTCCGAGGTGTTGATGCCGTCGACCTTGATGGACTCGGTCAGGCCCGCCGCGTCGGTATATTTCTGCATGGTATCGCCGCCCAGCTCGACTGCGAGCTGACCGAATACGCCGTTGCAGGAGTTGGCGAGCGCATCCTCGATATTCTGTTCACCGTGCGCATAGGGACAGGTGACCACATCGCCGCCGATTTCCACCGAGCCGGTGCAGTTCCAGCTGCGGGTGAACAGGTCGGGCAGATTTTCGATGGCTGCATTCAGCGTAACCACCTTGAAAATCGAGCCGGGAATCGAGTTGGCCGACAGCAGACGGTTGACATACACGCCGTCCCATGCCGGGTCATCCGGGTCGATGCTCGGCGGGTTGGCAGGGTCAAAGGTCGGGGTCGAAACCATGCACAGAACCTCGCCCGTCTTGTAGTTGTACACGCCTACTGTGCCGCGCATGCCGCCCAGCGCCTGATAGGCAATGTTGTTGAGATAAGCGTCGATGGTCAGATACAGGTTGTTGCCCGTGCCGAGCGGCGAGTATACGCCGGTCAGCAGATTATAGCCTGACAGCTTATCCGCGAACGCGGTCAGCGCGCCCGCGCCGATGTTGCCCGCAGGGTCGCCCACCGCATGCAGCGTCGCGCGGCGGATGTCGCCGTCCGGGTAATAGATACGGTTGCCGTTCTCGTCGAGCGTGGAAAGCACGTCGCCGTCCCGGTCGAGGATGGTGCCGCCCTTGAGTTGGCCGGAGTTGCTGTACAGATGCCGGTTATAGGGATAGGAGGCCCAGTCGCCGCCGTCGAACACGAACTGGAAGCAGAAAACCGCCAGTCCCAGCCCCAGAAGCGCCGCCAGAATCAGGCAGAACACCCCTCGTTTTTCAATTTTCCGCATTTAGTCCACCTCCCCGCGCAGTTCGCGCCGCGAGGGCAGCTTAACGGCAAAGGACGCATTCTGCCGCGTGTCGGTCGCCTTGAGGAAGGCGAGCATGCCCCATGCCGACAGCATGGATGAGCCGCCGTTGGAGACAAAGGGCAGGGTCACGCCCGTAAACGGCAGGATATCGACCGCGCCGAACACGTTCAGGCAGGTCTGGAACACCAGCAGGCTGGTTGCGGCGCAGGCCGCAATCGTGTAAAAGCTCGACCGGCCCGCGCGGCATGCGCGCACCGCGAACACCGCCAGTGTAATGATGCACAGGATGGTAAGAATTGCGATAATGAGGCCCCATTCCTCGCACAGCATACCGAATACAATATCGGTGTCGGCTGCGGCCAGACCGGACAGCCAACCCTTGCCCGCGCCCACGCCGATCATGCCGCCGGACGCAGCTGCGGTCAGCGTATGGGTTTGCTGGAAGCCCGCGCCGTACACATCCTCCCAGATATGACCCCAGGAGGAGAAGCGAGCGGCAACGTGCCCTTTGACAGTCAGCAGCACCATGCCGCCGGCGAAGCAGCCCGCGCAGATTAAGCCGAGCGTTGCAAAGTCGCCCGAACGCAAAAACGCAATCACAAGGAAGGTGACGAAAAACACCAGCGCCGTACCAAAGTCGTTTTGCAGTGCCAAGCATGCGCCGCAGATACCGGTTAGGCCAATGAACATCCATAGGTTGCGTTTGTTAAACAGACGGTCAAGCGTGGCGGCGCCTGCGAAAATATAGCAGATCTTAGCCAGCTCGGAGGGCTGAAGCGACATGCCGCCCAACCGGATCCATGCTTTCGCGCCGCCCTGACTCGAGCCAATCAGCAGCGTGATGACCAGCAGGCCGACCGCCGCCGCGCCCATAAACCAGCGCACCTTTTGCGCGCGTGTCAGGTCGCGCAGGAAAAAGCCCAGTATGAGAAAGATTGCCAGCCCCATGAGAATCGCGATGAGCTGCTTGGGCATCTCATCCGGTACGGTTGAGCCTGTGACAGCCAGCGACAGCGTACATAGGAAAAAAGCAATGGTTTCCATCTCAAAGCCGATACGCCGGAACGAGCGCAGGATGATGAAATAGCCCCAGCACACCAGCGTCAACACCAGAAAGGTCAGCGGAATGGTGACCGTTGCCTTATCTCCCGCCGCCACAATCAGCTGCAAGGTCGTCAGTACCTGAAACAGTGTGAGCAGCACCAGCGAACCCCACATGCCCGCCGGACGTCCCTCCATCCGGCGCTCGACCATCTGATCGCGTTTCTCCTCCACCGAGATAGGGATTAGCATGGTCGGAATCCCGGCGAAAGTCACGGTATCCCCATCCTCGACCACCGCATATTCGTCCACCGGCAGGTCGTTGACCGTCACGCCTCCCTTGGAGCCGAGATCATATACCGTCCAGCTGCCGTCGTCCTCACGGATAAGGGCGGCGTGCTGCCGCGAAACCGAAGGGTATTCGATCTGCACATCGCATGAGGGCGCGCGGCCGATGATGTTTTCCCAGTGGGTGATGGGCAGGCGCACGCCGTTTGCCATCGCCAGATAGCCCCAGACCTCGTCCGGGTGCTTTACCTTCCAGAGCGAGCGGATCGCACCGACCAGAATCATCAGCGCAAGAATGGGAAACACAAAGCGAGCCACTGTTGTGTACCATGCGCCGACCAACGGATTTTCTGCCAGAAAACCGGTAATCATGTCGAGCAGGCGCTGCAAAGCGTCGGTCATGTTGTTGTTCCTCCTTTCGGAATCAATTCTTTAACCTTTATATTATAGCACAGCTTGTCAAGGAACGGATGAACCACCGGTAAACGGCGGGAATGTATGTAGGTTTGTCAAACATATTGGACAGAGAACTCTAAGGGAGAAAACCAACCTAGAGGCCTCATGGGAAAGTTGTTGGAGTGGCGATTATGGATAGCGAGCTGCTTGGCG
>NZ_JBQKJP010000019.1:0-47214 GCF_052117205.1 Candidatus Agathobaculum pullicola
TGGAGAAGCACCAGTTATGCCTCACTGCATAAAAAGCGGCCAGCAACCTACAGGCTGCCGGCCGGGAAAACTTTATACTTTTTCACTGTCCTCTTGACGGGTAGCGGTTCATTATTCAGGGTCAGTGGCTTTTCGTTGAAAACGAGGCTGCATTCTGGTACAATCTATGTGTATAAAAGGAACTTCTCATAATTGCACCTTATCGGAAGTTGAAAGGAGGGGCACTGTGAGCGAACTTATGACGAAACACGAGATGACTGAGGAAGATATCAAGTTACAGTATATTACTCCAGCGATTGAGAGCGCAGGCTGGGATAAACTTAAGCAAATTAAAATGGAGTACAACTTCACGGACGGTCGTGTCATCGTCCGCGGAAATGTCACAGCCAGGGGAAAGAGAAAGCGCACAGACTATCTGCTTTACTACAAGCCCAATATTCCTTTGGCTATCGTCGAGGCAAAGGATAACAGACACAGTGTCGGAGCCGGAATGCAACAGGCCATCGAATATGCCGAGGTGCTGGACATCCCGTTTGTGTACAGCTCAAATGGCGACGGTTTCTTGGAACACGATATGAAATCCGGCAAAGAGCGTGAATTGATGTTGGAGCAGTTTCCCTCGCCGCATGATCTCTGGCAGCGGCACATCGGCGACGAGCATTTCACGCCGGAGCAGGAACAACTTATTACCGAGCCGTACTATTTCCAGCTGGGTGATAAGACCCCTCGCTACTATCAGCGCATCGCCATCAACCGCACCGTTGATGCGGTTGCCCGTGGGCAAGACCGCATTCTCCTCGTTATGGCGACCGGCACTGGCAAGACTTATACTGCGTTCCAGATTATTCATCGCCTTTGGAAATCCGGCCGAAAGAAAAAGATCCTGTTCCTTGCTGACCGCAACATTCTTGTCGACCAGACCATGCAACAGGACTTCAAGCCTTTTGCAAAGGTCATGACGAAAATCGAGGGCAAAAAGCTGGACAGCTCCTATGAGTTGTATCTGTCCCTTTATCAGCAGTTGGCCGGTGATGAGAATGAAGAGCCGTTCCGTGCATTCCAGCCGGATTTCTTCGACCTTATTGTCATCGATGAGTGTCACCGTGGCAGTGCCAAGGAGGATTCCCGCTGGCGCAGAATACTCGAATACTTCCACAGCGCCACCCAGATCGGCATGACGGCTACGCCGAAGGAAACGAAAGAGGTATCCAATATCTCTTACTTCGGCGAACCCATCTATACATACAGTCTGAAGCAAGGTATCGACGACGGTTTCCTTGCGCCGTACAAAGTTCTCCGTGTCGGTCTGGACAAAGATCTGGAAGGCTGGCGTCCCACAGCGGGACAGCGGGATATCTACGGCTATGAGATTGATGACCGTGAGTACAATACCAAGGACTACGACAAGAACCTCATCATTGATGAGCGTACCAATGCCGTTGCAAAACGTATTACTCGCTTTTTGGAGGAGAACGACCGCTTTGCCAAGACCATCGTATTCTGTGTGGATATAGACCATGCAGAGCGTATGCGGCAGGCGCTCGTGAATGAGAACAGCGACCTTGTGGCGGAGAACGCCAAGTATGTCATGCGCATTACCGGCGACAACGCCGAGGGCAAGGCGCAGCTCGACTACTTCATCGCAGAGGATAGCAAATATCCCGTGATCGTTACGACTTCCAAACTGATGACAACTGGCGTGGACTGCAAAACATGCCGGCTCATCGTTTTGGACAACAACATAAACTCCATGACCGAGTTCAAACAGATCATCGGTCGTGGTACACGACTCAAGCCCGATTATGGCAAAGAGTATTTCACCATTATGGATTTCCGCAACGCCTGCCGACTTTTCGCAGACCCGGAATTCGATGGAGACCCGATCTCTATCATTGATGATGACGATGATCCCGGCGAAGAGCCGACCATCGATCCGCCGAAGCCGCCCGCCCCGACTCCCGGTCCCTGCGGGGACACCGACGATCCGCCTGAAAAGAAGCATAAATACCGGGTGCGTGGTGTCGAGGTCACGATTTTGAACGAGCGAGTCCAATACTACGACAAGGACGGTAAGCTCATCACGGAAAGCGTGACGGATTACTCCAAGAAGAACATTCTCGGTGAGTATGCCACCCTGGATTCGTTCCTCCGTGCCTGGAACTCCGAGGAGAAGAAACAGGCAATTATTGATGAACTCCAGGAGCGTGGCGTTCTGCTAGAGGCGCTGCGCGAGGCATCAGGCAATAAGGACATCGACGATTTTGACCTAATCTGCCACATTGCCTACGACAAGGCACCGCTGACGAAGGCAGAGCGGGCAAACAATGTCCGCAAGCGTGGATACCTCTACAAGTATTCCGGCTTGGCACAGGAAGTTCTGAGTGCGCTGTTGGACAAATACATGAACGAGGGCATTCAGGACATCGAGAACCTCGAAATCCTGTCCAATGACCCGTTCCGCAAATTCGGCACCCCCATGAAGATTGCAAAGCTGTTCGGCGGCAAAAACGGATACATTCAAGCCATCCGTGATTTGCAGAAGGAAATCTACGCTGCGTAAGGAGATATAAGCTATGAGTTTAAATAACCTGGTAAAACGACTGCAGGACATCATGCGCAATGACGCAGGCATCAACGGCGATGCCCAGCGTATCGAGCAGATGGTTTGGATTCTCTTTCTGAAGGTGTATGACGCCAAGGAAGAGATATGGGAGTTTTACGACGAGAATTACACCTCCATCATCCCTGAGGAGCTGCGCTGGCGCAATTGGGCCGTAGACCACAAGGATGGCAAGGCTCTCACCGGCGATGCGCTTCTGGACTTCGTGAACGGAAAGCTGTTCCCGACCCTCAAGGCCATCGCAATCGATGAGAATACACCCATGAGCCAGATCATCGTCCGCACCGCCTTCGAGGACAACAATAACTACATGAAGGACGGCATCCTGCTCCGCCAGGTTATCAATGTCATTGACGAGATTGACTTTGAAGAGTACGAGGACCGTCACGCCTTCGGCGAGATCTACGAAACGATTCTCCGCAGTTTGCAGAGCGCCGGTAACTCCGGTGAATTCTACACGCCCCGTGCGGTCACGGACTTCATGGTGCAGATGATCAAGCCGAAGCTCGGCGAGTCCATTGCGGACTTCGCCTGCGGTACAGGCGGCTTCCTTACCTCTGCGCTGAAGGTGCTGGACGCCCAGGTGCAGACTGTCGAGGACAGAACGGTTTACAGCAACTCCATCTACGGTATCGAAAAGAAGGCGCTGCCATTCCTTCTGTGCGCCACAAATATGCTGCTCCACGACATCGACAATCCTCGCATCATCCACGGCAACAGTTTGGAAAAGAATGTGCGTGAGTACAAGGAGAGCGACCGCTTCGATGTCATTCTGATGAATCCTCCTTATGGCGGCAACGAAAAAGAGGGCGTGAAACAGAATTTCTCGGCTGACCTTCGTAGCAGCGAAACCGCAGACCTCTTTATGTCTGTCATCATGTATCGGCTGAAGCAGAACGGCCGGTGCGCCATTATTCTGCCGGACGGCTTCCTGTTCGGCACGGATAACGCAAAAATGGCAATCAAGGAAAAGCTGCTGTCCGAGTTCAATCTCCATACGGTCATCCGTATGCCGCACAGCGTGTTTGCGCCGTACACCTCTATCACAACAAACATCCTTTTCTTCGACCGGACGCATCCCACGACGGAGACCTGGTTCTATCGTCTGGATATGCCGGAGGGATACAAGAACTTCTCCAAAACGAAGCCCATGAAGCTGGAGCACTTCGCCCCGACTGTTGAGTGGTGGGACAACCGTGAGGAGATTACTATCGACGGCTTCGACAAGGCGAAGAAGTACACCGTCGAGGAACTGAAAGCACGGAGCTATAACATTGACCTTTGCGGCTATCCTCACGAAGAGGAGGAGATCCTGCCGCCAAAAGAACTGATTCAGCAGTACCAGGAAAAGCGGGCCAGCTTGAACGCTGACATCGACCGCATCCTTGCCCAGATCACCGACATCCTTGGCATCGACATTACGGAGGAGGGCGACGAATGACTGCGCAGCAACTGAAAAACTCAATTCTCCAGATGGCTGTTCAAGGCAAGCTCGTGCCGCAGGACCCGAATGACGAGCCCGCCAGCGTTCTGCTGGAACGCATCCGCACGGAGAAGGAGCGGCTCATCAAAGAAAAGAAAATCAAGCGTGAAAAGAACCCCTCCGTCATTTTCAAAGGTGCCGATAATACTCCTTATGAGAAAATCGGCGATGAAGTGCGGTCGCTGGCGGATGAGGTACCGTTTGACATCCCCGATTCGTGGGAGTGGGTGCGTATTCGCTCCTTGGGAGAGATTGTGCGCGGTAGCGGCATAAAGCGGAACGAAACAGTTCAACAGGGTCTCCCGTGCGTCCGCTACGGTGAGCTCTATACAACCTATCAGACATCGTTCACTTCAGCTGTTTCATTTATTGCCCCTGATCTCTACGAGAAATGTAAGCATTTTTCGTATGGCGATGTGCTCATGACTCTTACCGGCGAGAATAAGCCGGATATAGCTAAAGCTGTAGCGTATTTAGGAACAGAGCCAATTGCCGCAAGCGGCGACCTTGCTTTTTGGACTCAGCATGGCATGAACCCGCTTTTTCTTTCATACATTATGGCTTCGCCGTATATAATCGCCCGCAAAGTAGCTTTAGCAACCGGCGACATAATCGTTCACATCTCAGGAGACAAGCTGGGAACGATACTGCTTCCCGTCCCGCCGCTTGCCGAGCAAGAAAGAATTGTAGCTTGTATCCAAGAAGCTGAACTGGTCATTGAGAATTACGCAATTAAGGCAACAGCTCTCCAAAAACTACAGGATTCTTTCCCAGAAGCCCTAAAAAAGTCCATCCTGCAAGAGGCAGTCCAGGGCAAGCTGGTACCGCAAGACCCATCCGACGAGCCTGCAGAGGCTCTGCTGGAGCGTATCCGGGCGGAGAAGCATCGGCTCATCAAGGAAGGCAAAATCAAAAAGGACAAGCACGAATCTGTCATTTTCAGACGGGATAATTCTCATTATGAAAAGCGTGATCCAGATGAGGTCTGCATCGATGATGCACTGCCGTTTGAGATACCGGAGAACTGGACTTGGGCGAGACTTTCCTCCGCATGCGTAAGCATTGCCGATGGAGATCACCAGCCTCCACCGCAGGTGCAGGACGGAATTCCTTTCTTGGTAATTTCAAATGTATCTGATGGGAGAGTCGATTTCTCAGATACCCGTTATGTCCCAAAAGAATATTTTGATTCTTTGGCAGAAATTCGCATTCCCCAATGCGGCGACCTTCTGTTTACTGTGACAGGTTCTTACGGCATAGTTATTCCAGTACAAACTGAGAGAAAGTTCTGTTTTCAACGACATATAGCCCTAATAAAGTTCAGTTGTCTATCTCCTGACTTTATGAAGCTCTGGTTGTCATCACCGCTCGTTTACGAGCAGTGCAGAAGGGCCGCAACTGGTACAGCACAAAAAACTGTCGGTTTGGCATCCCTGAAAGGTTTGCTTATTCCAATTCCGCCACTAAATGAGCAGAAGAGAATTGTCCAAAAACTGAATACGCTTCTTGCTCTGGCTACTTTGTAAAGTTCTCATTATGAGAAGTTGGACGGCGTGGAGCGCTGTATCGACGACGAACTGCCCTTTGAGATACCGGAATCGTGGGCATGGGTGCGGTGGGGATCAATCGCAGAATCCATCCAATACGGGTACAATGCACCAGCAAAGCAGGAAGGGCGCATCAGAATGGTTCGTATAAGCGATATCCACGAAAATACTGTTGCATGGAGTTCTGTCCCGTTTTGTGATATCGAAGATTCTGATATTCCTACATATCTGCTTCAACCCAATGATATTCTGTTTGCACGAACCGGCGGAACGGTAGGAAAATCGTTTCTTGTTAGCGAAGTACCGTGTGAATCCATTTATGCTGGATACTTGATTCGTACTCGCTATAGTTCGCTTCTTTGCCCGCAATACTTGAAGTTTTTTATGGAGTCTCCGCTATATTGGCAACAGTTAAAGAGCGGGACGACCGCAACTGCACAGCCGAACTGTAATGGGCAGACACTCGCAAAGATGCTACTTCCACTTCCTCCGGCGAATGAGCAATTACGGATTGTTGCAAATCTTGTCCGTGCATTTGCCATAATAGATAAAATGTAACAACCAGGCATACGCCATAGCCGTGCGTATGCCTGGTTTCTTTTTACCAGTCTATGACCTCATCGACGATAGCCCGTTGCTCGGTTGATGTTTTGCGGAGATAAATGCGGGTGGTTTCAATACTTTCATGCCCCATAAGGTCAGCGGGTGCTGTCAAGAATTATGCGCAAAAATGTTTGCAGATTCTGGCTGAATGAGGTCAGCCGGCAATAGAGACGTCTTCCAGAGCCGCCTCCAAGTGCTTCATATTCATGTATTTCTTGTTGCCCCACTGGGTGCCGGCCACATGGCGCAGCCGGGCACAGACCAGCATGAGGGCAGAATTGCCGTCCGGAAAAGTTCCCACCACACGGGTCCTGCGGCGGATCTCCCGGTTCAGCCGTTCAATTACATTGTTGGTACGGATCCGCGTCCAATGCTCATCGGGAAAATCACAGTAAGCACGCGCCTCAGACCGTGGAGATTTACTACAACGGCATTGGCTATGTCGGCAGTGGTCAGCAGGATGTGGAAGAAGCACTGGAAGCGCCGGAACCCCAGCAAACCCAGGACACAGAGAAGCCCCGGCAGGCATCGTAAACACGATGACCTGCCGGGGTATCCCAGGAATCACTTGTTACCCCTGTGAGGGGGGAGCGAAAGTTCCGAAGCCTTTTTTAGAGTGGAGATAGAATGGATCAATAGTTTTCGGCCTTCATCTCGAAGTAAGCCTGCGGATGTGCGCATACCGGGCATACTTCGGGGGCCTGCTTGCCGACAACGATGTGGCCGCAGTTGGAGCACTGCCAGATGCAGTCGCCGTCGCGAGAGAAGACCAGATTGCCTTCCACATTGGCCAGCAGTTTGAGGTAACGGGCCTCATGCTCCTTCTCAATTGCGCCGACCTTCTCGAAGAGGAATGCGATGTCCTCGAAGCCCTCTTCATGTGCTTCCTTGGCAAAGGTCGCGTACATATCCGTCCACTCGTAATTTTCACCGGCTGCCGCTGCCTTGAGGTTTTCCATCGTGCTGCCGATGCCTTCCAGCAGTTTGAACCAGATTTTCGCGTGTTCCTTTTCGTTATTCGCCGTCTCCTCAAAGATCTTGGAGATCTGCACATAGCCGTCCTTCTTGGCCTTGGAGGCGTAATAGGTATACTTATTGCGCGCCATGGATTCTCCCGCAAATGCGGTCTGGAGGTTTGCTTCCGTCTTGCTTCCCTTCAAATTTGCCATAATCACATACTCCTCACATTTTAGTATTTTTCAGACAGATTTCGCTGTCGGAAATCACACTGCTTCTGTCCGACAATCTTGGCAAATGCCCTCGAACAGAATGTCATATCGCTGCACTTCCACGCCGGAAGCATCCTCAACCTGATCAATCAGATTAAGGATGTGCGGCATATGCACATCAAATACCGCACCGCATTTCTCACAGCGCACATGATAATGCTCGCTGGTGTTGAAATCAAACCGATCGGCACCGTTCGGCATAGCTACACGGCGAATTTCCCCTTGTGAAGCCAACTGGTTCAGATTGCGGTATACAGTAGCCTTGCTGATGGAAGGATGCTCCGCCGCGACGGCAGCATACACGGTATCCGCAGTGGGATGATCGTGCATGTGCAGAACGGTCTGCAAAACGATTTGACGTTGCACCGTATTTCGGGTCTGCATGCTGTCACCTACTCTCTAATAGTATAAGATATTAATTAGAGTATATATATAATCTGTGCACTTGTCAAGTATTTTACGGAAAATACTACAATATTACCTTATAAAACATAGAGAAAAACCATCAAATAGTGGCATACGCTGCCTGCAATAACGAACAAATGAAAGATTTCATGAAATCCGAACAGCGCGGTAGGATTTGGATACTTGGCGATGTAGATTACGCCGCCAATCGTATAGAGGATACCGCCTGCGGCCAGCAGAGTGATGGCAGGAGCAGGCATGGAGAGGACAACGTCAAAATCCACTACGATTGCCCAACCCAGTACCAGATACAGGGCAGTACCTAAAAAACGCGGCGCATCAATCCAGATAAGTTTTACGGCGATGCCTGCTGTGGCAACCAACCAGATAAAAGCGAGGAAAATATAATTATGTGACGGACGCATGTAGCAAAGCACAATAGGGGTATAGCTGCCTGCAATCAGCACGTAAATCATGCTGTGGTCAAGTTTTTTGAGACGGCGCAGGGTTTGTTCATCCCGGCAGGAGTAGTGATAAGCACTGCTGGCAGAATATAGTCCGATAAGTGAAAGACAAAAAACGATAACCGAAGTCGCTATCTGACCGTTGGCCGTATCGGTAGTCAGCATACGGAACAACATGGCCAGTAGTCCTATTCCGCTTAGTACCGCCCCGATAAAGTGCGAATAGCTGGAAAATGGCTCCCGTGCCTTGAGGAAAACACGCGGCATATAGACTCCTCCTTGTATTAATATAGTTTTAATAACTACTTTATATTTAATATAATACTATATATATGAGAGGGAATGCAACAGTTTTTTGTGTAGTTATTGTGTCCTGAAGGCAAAAAAATACACCTGCAAGATTGCAGGTGTATTGATACGATACGATTTATGCGGTCACCATAACGGTTTGGGAGATGCCGTCCCAAGCGACCAGAAAGCCGCACAAATCGCCCAAACTTCTGAGTTTATAGTAGGTGTGGCCATCAATATTATACGCGGCAACCATATGCAGCGAGCCATCAGCAAAGGTTGGATCGGTCAGAGACTGCACGGTGCGCCTTTCGCCGGACATCGGTTTATTTTCCTTTCCGGTTGGCGTATAGGGGGAAAAAGACTTAAGTTCCACTTGTTTTACATTTTGGTTCCACTGTACGTCAAAGCTGCTTTGCGTATCCTTGAGCAGCATTGCGACATCACGCACACGCACATAGTTGTTGCCATCAATTTGATACGCTGGCAGTATGGTGGTGTTGCCGTTGACCGACACATTGGCAATCGCAGGGATAGCGACAGATGTTTGGCGAAGCAGGGAGGAAACCGACTGCTGCATGGTGATGCGATAGCGGGGCATCTGGTGGAGAGAAGCCGCAGGATTGGCTTTGCCTGTCTTGGTCAGTGTGCTGACCAATATGCCATTTTCGTTCAAAAGCGGCTGCATCCAACTGTCATACGCGCCAAAGGGATAGGAGAAATAAAGCACTTTCTGCTGTCCGGTATGCTGTGTTATCAACTGAATACTGGTTTGTAGGTCGCTGCCCACACGCAGGCGATAGGCTTTTGCTGATTCGCCGGATAAACGCATCACACCATTGATACCGTTCGGTGCGTTGTAGCCGTCGTACTGTGGATTATGCAGATTATAAGTATGCGATCCGATTTCCACAACACCACTGGAAACCATTTCCGCAATCTCTTCCCAAGTCAGAGAATTAGACGGTGCATCGGTCGTGGTTGCTAAATGAATGTTGTGGCCTATCACGGAGATGGTTGCTTTCATGCCGGTGCTTTGCAAAACCGGATAGGCATATTCGTAATTGGAGTGATAGCCGTCATCGAAGGTGATCATAACGGGTTTTGCCGGCAGTTGTTGCTTACTCTGTGTGATTGCAACCAGTTCTGCCGGCAACAGCGGCGTAAAACCGAACTCCTGTAGGAACTCCATATCCAGCCGGAAACGATCCGCTGTGATGGTCATGCTGTTGGTCTGTCCCGGATCGTTTGTTAAATCATGATACATTAAAATAGTTAAGCTGTTGTTGGCTGATGCAGCGCCGGCTGTTCCCAGCGTAGACAAAGACACCATAGAAAAGAGAGTGATAATCGCCGCAACTCTTTTGATAAGCACTATTCCCATCGTATCCTCCTGCCCTTTCCAAAGCATTATACCAGTTTTTTTCAATGCTGTCCACTTTTCCACCCCTTGCATGCCGGTTCTGGAAGGATTATAATGAGGAGGAAATGAGGTGAATATCATGCCTGATTTTAGCAATGTCATTGAACGGGTTTTTTCGGATCAGGACATTATGCCCGCGGATGTGCCGCGGCTTGATTTATATATGGATCAGGTTTTGTCGCTGTTCGATCAGCACCTGTCTGCGGATAAGCGGAATCCGTCAGATAAGCTGCTGACCAAAACAATGGTGAATAACTATGTAAAAGAGGGGCTCATGACCCCGGTTCGCGGCAAAAAATATACCCGGCAGCAAATTATGCAGCTGCTTTGCGTGTATCATTTGAAGCAAAATCTGCGGTTGAGCGATGTGAAGGCGCTGACCGGACGCGATGATGTGGACTTTGAGGCCTGCTATGCGCATCTGCTGGAGGATAAAATGAAGATCCGCCAAAGCGTTCCGCCGATGCTGGATGCGTTCCTGCCTTATGATTCGGACGATCCCAACGGACGGCTGATGCTGTGTCTTGCGCTCAGTGAAATTGCTTCTTATTTGCGTCGTTTATGCGAAAGTGTAGTTGATGCAATTGACGAACAGAGCGGAGGAAAATAAAGATGTCCATTGAAAAAGCAAAGAATTGGCTGCGGCAATTTGGCGCGGCGGAACGTGTGCAGGAATTTGATACCTCCTCGGCTACGGTCGAGCTGGCAGCGCAGGCGGTTGGCTGCGCGCCCGCACGCATTGCGAAAACGCTGTCCTTTCGCACCGGGGACGGCGTCATTTTGATTGTTGCTGCGGGCGATACCAAAATTGACAATCCAAAATATAAGGCCCGTTTTGGCTGTAAGGCGAAAATGCTTGCCTTTGAAGAGGTCGAGCCGGAAATCGGCCATGCGGTTGGCGGAGTCTGTCCCTTTGGTATCAAGGAGGGTGTGACGGTGTTTCTGGATGAATCCCTTCATCGCTTTGAGACCGTGTTTCCCGCCTGTGGGTCCGCCAATTCCGCAATCGAGTTGACGATTCCGGAGCTGGAGAAGTTCTCCGGGTATAAGGCTTGGGTAGATGTGTGCAAGGGATGGCGGGAGTAACCGTTTCGTTGGCGCAGTTTGGCGCCTGTGAGGACAAGCTGGATAACCTGCGCAGGATACAAGACTATGCACAGAAAGCGAAGGAATTTGGCGTATCTATGCTGTTTTTGCCGGAATACAGCATGTTTTATGCAAAAATGAACAGGCGGTCACGCAATGTTCAGGCGGCGGAGACGCTGGATGGCCCGTTTGTTTCCGCGCTGTCGCAGATGGCCCGGCGGTACGGCCTGTGGATCACTGCAGGCATGTATGAACGGACGGACAACCTACCGTACAATACGGTTGTCGTCATGGCTGCGGACGGCACACTGCGCGGTGTACACCGCAAGCAGCGGCTGTATGATGCCTTCGGCTATCGGGAGTCCGACGAATGTCGGGCAGGAGAACGCCCTTTTCAGCCGGTGGATACACCAGTCGGTCGGCTGGGGCTGATTACTTGCTATGAATTACGCTTCCCGGCGTTGGCCGCTGCGCAAAAACAGGCCGGAGCGGAGGTGCTATTGGTCCCTGCGGGCTGGGCGGACGGCGCCAATAAGGTGCTGCATTGGCGCACGCTGCTTTGCGCGCGTGCAATCGAAAACAGTATACCCGTGCTTGGTGTCGACCAATATTCGCAAGCCTGCTTCATCGGTCATAGCGCGGCTTTCGCAGCGGATGGACAAATGCTTGGCGCGCTGGAAAAAGGGGAAGGTCTGTTGACTATCACAATTTAAAGGAGAACGAGTATGCAATTTGATCCCACGTTATATGTTATTACGGACAGCACATACCATACCACAGAGACTTTGCTGCACGCGGTTGACCGGGCCTGTGCGGGCGGTGCAACGCTGATCCAGCTGCGTGAAAAGGACACAGGCGGACGGGATTATCTGACGCTTGCGCAGCAGGTTAAGACAGTCACTGACCGCTGGAATGTGCCCCTTATTATCGATGACCGCGTGGATGTGGCCATTGCCTGTGATGCCGCTGGGGTGCATGTCGGCGCAAGCGATCTGCCGGTGGCCGTATGCCGCAAGCTGTTGGGGGCGGATAAAATCGTCGGTGCGACCGCGAAAACCGTGGAAGCTGCGCAGGCGGCCTATGCGGATGGTGCGGATTATCTTGGTACGGGTGCGATTTATCCGACTACTACGCATGTCACGACTAAGCTCACGCCGGTTTCCACGCTGGATGAAATTTGCCGTGCCGTACCCATTCCGGTGGTTGCGATTGGCGGTTTGAATGCGGACAATATGGAGGTGTTGGCAAACAGCCCAATTGCGGGCATTGCGGTGGTTTCCGCTGTGATGAAAGCCGAGGACCCTTGCGCGGCAGCGGCACATATCAAAGAAAAGTTTTTAGCAATGCAGAAGCATTGATGGGAAAGCATAAGAAAAAGGCTTCGGAGCGAAGTGCTCCGTCCCATAGGGACATGAAGTGAACCGAGGGGCACTACCGGTACGGAACAAAAGCCACACAAGAGTTTGCAACTCTTGTGTGGCTTTGTTTGTGCAAATCGGATAATTGCAATACCTGTTTAACATAAGTTTCAATCAGGATTTAAGACAGATGACAACCTTTGATTTGCTATATTACACCATTTTTCTTCCAACTCAATTCCAATCCACTTAATGTTGTGTCCTTGTCTATTGAGTTTTTCACAACAAACGCCTAAAGTCCCTGAACCGTGAAATGGATCAAGAATTGTTCCCTCATATTTCCCTTCTGCATTTTTGGGGCAATATGCTTTTATCAATTCCGTAATTAAGGCTTCTGGTTTTTGTGTCGGGTGATCTGTTTTTTCTTTAGCAAACCGTTTGCCTGCCAGCGTGGGAAAAGACCATATGTCGCCTCTTAGAGAACCGTTTGGATTTGGTTGCCAAGCTTTGCGAGCCCCATCTTTCCCGGAATAATACACCGGGGTTTTGAGCCTGCTACTACTCTTATAGGGGACGCGAACATCGTCAGCGTTATAGACCCAATGTGCGTTCGATTTCGAAAACCACAAAAACGGCTCATATTGTGTTGCTGGTGATTTCTTTGAGCGTGAAAAACCATTTTCATAATGCCAAATATTCATTCGGCGATAGTACAAACCCAATTCATACATCATCACCTGGATATAACCAATATAATGATGAATTCCAAACCAGATAATGCTCCCGTTATTGCTCAAAAGATTGCGGCAAATGGATAAACGAACTCTGGTTGTTGATAGAAACTCTTCCAAGCTTAGTTGATCAGTTGCGTTACCAAAATCTTTATTCAGGTTATAAGGCGGATCTGTAAGAATTAAATCGAAAACAATTCCTTCGTTTTCAAGCTGGGGGAGTATCTTGTCACAGTCGCCATGATAGACTTTGTTCCATTGCATTTTATTTTCCCTGTTTCTGTTTTACTTTTCTGAAAATAAGAATGTATTGATGGTGAATATTCTCCACATATGTAAACGGATACCCATAAGGCAAGAGACTCTTATGGTTTTGCAGCAAGACTTTTGTGCCTTGTAATTGAAATTCAAAACCATCAGTCAGTTCATGATGATTCAAGCGACTTATTAAATCACTATGAAAACTAACAAATTCGGAATTGTTTCGAAAATCCGAAACGACTATGCAGATATATTTATCGCGCTTTAGGATACGTCCGCATTCACAAAACACATTTTTAACCAATATTGAAAGGAACTCTTCGTAATCACAAATATTTCCTAAATCTTTTTCGCTATCCGAATAATGTGTAGCAAGTGATTGCTCTGCACGTGTTTTTGTTTTATGATCAAGTTTCTTGTTCAGTATTGACCAATACGGAGGACTTGTCACAACAAAATCAACACTTTCTGAATCAAAACGGGGCAGTTCCTGAATGCTATCACCTAAGATAAACCGATGATTTGGTACTTCTTCAGGTGTAATTTCTGTAGATATGCGCTGAATTGCAAGAGAGTGCCATTTTTCACTAAGTTCTATTTGAACACCTTTTCGCCCTTGCAAAGCACAAGCCTTTATCGTTGATCCTACACCACCAAATGGATCCAAAACAGTTTGCCCCGCCTTGGTAAAGAAGCTAATTAGTCGGCCAATATCCTGAAAAGAAAATGGTGCCGGATGTTGACGTTCGATCCGAGCTTCTGGATGATTTGCCCCCAATCCTTTTTGGAACATATAGCTTTTTGTTTCTTGAATCCACTCTTTTCCCGGAAGATCGTTAAGTTTGTTTCTTGGATCAACAGGCTTTCGTTCTTCAGCGTATTCTTGAGGAACGACCTCTGCGGCTTGTTTTTGCAGGTGAGGATTTTGTGGTGCAATTATATTTTTGCTATCTTCTATATACTTTTCAAGTAGCTCTTTATTGTATCGCCGCTGTCCACCTGGCGTGCGGAAGGGACTGAGGATACCGGATTCAGTCATGCGATACAATGTAGATATACTAATGCCCAGCATTTCAGCGGCTTGCTTGCTCGTAAGACATTCTGTCGAATTCATTGGACCACCTCCAAATACATTATAATCGGGTTTCAAATATTGTCAACACTTGTCAACACTATTTAATTTTGACTTTTCCCCGCGCCATATTGTGATTTTTGGGGAAACACGTTAAAATAAAAATGAATTTTGCTAAATTGGGAGTGAGTTTATGAAAAATTTTCCGCACCAAATTAATGATATCCCCAAATTAATTGCAGCGCTGAGAGTATACCAAGATTTGCTAATTGCAGGGGCTGACACATCTGACGATGAAGTTCTTGGATACGCTATGGCCTCCGCACTTGTGTACAAATTCAGGAATCAAAGGGACGACTCTCCTTCCGCTATTGCTGCCAGAATAGAGTCGGAAAAGCAGAAAACACCGCAAAATCAAGGGGCCCGTACTGCGGCAAGAGACATTCGGCGTTTCTTTGAACTCGCTCATTTCGTTGATGCTCACGGAATCACAAAAATGGGGCAAAACATACTGGACGCAGGCGGCGATGTCAAAGACCCTGTTGTACAGCATCTGTGGCGCAATGCTATGCGGGATATTGCGCTTCCAACTACGAATACATCCATAAATAGCGTCTCTCATCCCTATCAGGTGTTGTTAAATTTAGTAAAAGCGCGACCTAACTTAAGCAGAGATAGACTGGCACTTGCATTAGAGGCAGAGACTGATTCCGATGAAGAACTTCAGAGGATTTTGCACATTGCAGATTTGCCAGACTGGATCGATCAAATTCATTGCTCAGAGGCACAACGCAGAAATGCGGTGAAAATACTGCCTGCAATCGCCAGACAAATTGGTGATATCACAAACACTGGCCAGATTCGCCAAAAAAATGCTGTCGTTGCACCCGGAGTTGACCGCCAACAGAATGAAGCAATTGAAGATTTTGTTTGTTACAATTATGAAATAGCTGAAGAAGAGTATCCGGATACGTTTGCTTATTCTGGAAAACCTAAAGCCAAGCGGTCCCCTGTAAGCAAGGACAAGCAAAAGGCCTATCCCAGAGATCGAGCGGTTGCAGTAAACGCACTTGTACATGCAAATCATGCTTGTGAAGTTGATGCCAGTCATGGGACATTTGTTCGCAGAAGCAATAACAAACCCTATACTGAGCCGCATCATCTGGTCCCACTCGCATTTTCGGACAGCTTTGATGTGTCTCTCGATATTGAAGAAAATGTTATTTCTTTGTGCAGCACTTGTCACAACCGTATCCACTACGGCAAAGATGCTGCAGAGATCGTGAAAAAGCTTTACGACCAAAGAAAGGATCTGCTCCAGCAGGTTGGAATTGAGATTACATTGGAAGAACTTCTTTCTATGTATTGACCTTTCCGAACCAAAGGAAATTTTGGAGCTGGCTATTTCATTTCTTCTGTGCTATTGTGTGTTGCTACCAGGAGGTGCAACATATGAACAAGCTGCTCAAAGACCTGTATGACTGCTTCTACACCCCACCGGAGCTCCCGGCGCAGAAGCAGGAAATCGAGGAATGCCACCAAGCCCTCATTGAAGCGTTGGAGAAACCGGAACGGCGGCTGGTGCTGCAGATCATCGATGCCAAAGACCGCATCGTGGAGGACACATCCATTGACAGCTTTATCTCTGGATTTGAGCTGGCATGGCAACTCTCCATGGAGCTGAATCAATATGAAAAAGAGCGCTCAGTCTCTCGCTGTACGGCGAAGAGATTGGGCGCTCTTTCTATGTCTGGGAAGAGAGATCCAAAATAAGCGAATAGCAGTACGGTATCAGGCTGATGTCCGGTACCATACTGCTATTTTTCTTTGTTCTCCAATGCGTCACTGAATATCTTATGGACACGCGCCAGCGTAACGACCTCACAGATAAACTGCTCCGCCAGATCCTTCTCATCAATCCATGTAGTCTGTGGCGGCACATAGTAGCCATGGTCAGCCTCCGCTTCCGCTCTGGCCTTGTTAATGGCTTTCTGCATGGAGCGCCACTGTCCATAGGAACCGGAGTAGAGTTCCTTCTTCAATTTGCGAAGCGCGCTCTTATATGCTTTCTCCGCACCACTGGGACCATTGTAATTAAGTCGAATGGCCAGTTCCTGAAAGGTCATCCCTTCCTCGTCCGGCTGGCCAATGCCGAGATAGTAACGCACCAGATTTCGTTCCCTGGGCTTCAGCACATCTTCCATCAGCTGGAGCAGAAGCACCCGGCGCATATAGCGGTCATAGTCCTTGGCCGGATCTCCACCGTAGCTGATGTAATTCACCCGGTCTCCCAGCAGCCAGATGTTGAACACGGTTCGATATTCCTTCAGCAGCTCCGCCGCCACCTTTGGGGATACCTCTAATTGTTTGCAGACAGCATCAATGAGCGCAGGCTCGGATTCGTCCTGCGCCTCGGCACAGACATAGGCTACCCTGCGAAGCTGGTGGTACCGGCTGGGCGGGATGCTGATCGTCAGCGCCCCGTGGGTGCCATAATCCATCATGGCCGATTCCATGGCTGGCGTTGCGTAGGTCAGCAGCTTCGTCCCATAGGAAAGATCAAACTGCTTCGCCGCCTCCAGAAGCGCCATGGCACCCTCCTGTTTCAAATCTTCTATCTCACACCACTCAGTATTCTTCAAAGCCAGTTCTGTAAGGTACCCTTCGTTCTGTGAGATAAGCAGATCCGCAGCCTTTCTATCTCCGGCCTGTATCCGCAGAACCAGATCTTCATTGCTGGGGCAGTCCCCGGCAATGTTATACATATTCTTTGACATGGGACCGCCCCCTTTCTTACTTCAAGCGTTTTCTGGCTTCCGCATAGACATGTTCCTGTTCCATGTCCTTCTCATAGCCGTTGGCGGCATAATCATTGTCCATCAGAGCCTTGTCCCGATAACACTCCGCTACATACAGCGCCTCCCGGCGCAGCTCATCGGAGATTTTTCCTCTCTGGTGATGTTTGCGTATGGTATTGGTGCGGGTCGAGAACAGGCGGTAGATGGGATGCTGTTTGTTCTGTTCCTTCTGCCGCATCATAGCTCCGTACTGCCGGCAGGTCATGCGGCTGTCCTGGGGTGCGATGCCGTCACAGTATTTCGGCATATGACCGTTGGTGGTCAAGAAGTATTTCCCGCAGCCCCGGCATTGGCTGGGAGCATGGCCGTGATGCAGTCCATTCATCAGGTCAAAGGTATAGAAATCCACGAGCCGCAGGAAGGACACCCGGTTAACAAACACCATTTCTTTTTCGTTCTTCGGACTGCGGGCAAACACATAACTGGATGTCAGTTCTGGATGAACAGAAAACTGTTCCATGTCCCAGCTCTGCAGCTCCTGCATTTCTTTCCAGAATTGCTCACTGTTGAAACAGTCGTGTGAGGCGATGGCAAAGAAAGTCTCATTCCGTTTTTTCAACCGCCGTAAGTAATCCAGCTCAAAAAATTTGCCTACTGTAACAAAATGTAAAATGGCGACAGGGATTCGCGTGATGGCCGCGCAGAACATCAGGAATTCTTGCTGAAACTCTGAATGCGGGACTCGTATTTTGGGGAGGGCACTTTCATCAAATAGGAAATTGATTTGTGCCAGTTCTTGCCCATGGTCGTTGTAACAGAAAGGTGGATACCGCCAAATCAGTTCCGCCAGATACATGATACGTTCACGAAGCAGAGGAAAAACCTGAGCGGCCTCCTGTTCACTACCTTGTACCACCACAGGGAGGAGAAAAGTAGGCGCACCACCGCTCTGGATGAGCTCCCGCAATTCATCATCTGAAATATTTAGAATGGACGCAGCGAAGTGTCCGGCGGGAAATTCCTGCTCCTGATAAAAGACTTTGTCATTCCAGATATCGAGCGTGGTTTGAACGAAGCTGTTGTTCTGCTGTATTCCCAGCGGCATTTTTTCGTCCTCCTGTCCCATATCTTCTCTAATGCTGTCTTGCGACAATCTCATTATATCAAAATCCACAGAATAATCAAGTGAAAGGACAAGAGCTACGGTGGCCGCGTGGTCTCTGTCCTTATCTTTTTTACAAGGAGACGATCCAATGAACAAAAGCAAACGACTGCAAACCATTGACGGAGAGAGCCTGATGAGCCTTCCACTTACGCCGCTGAACTTCGTGGTGGATACGCTGCTGTCCCAGGGACTGCACATCCTCGCTGGCTCACCAAAGGTAGGCAAGTCCTGGCTGGCGCTGTGGCTGTCCGTCATGGTGGCAAAGGGAGAATCCGTCTGGGGGATGACCGTCAAACAGGGTACCACCCTCTACCTCTGCCTGGAGGACTCCACTCTCCGTATTCAAAACCGACTGTTTGAGATCACGGAGGACGCTCCCGGAAATGTCCACTTCACTACCCAGAGTGACATCCTGGGCAAGGGTCTGGAGGAGCAGCTCTGCACCTTCCTCACCGAACATCCCAACACTGTGCTGGTTATCATCGACACGCTGCAGATGATCCGCGGCACCAACTACGACAACACCTACGCCAACGACTACCGCGACCTCTCTGCTCTGAAACGAATTGCGGATACCCACGGCATCGCTATCCTGCTGATCCATCATCTGCGAAAGGAACCTGCCGATGATGTATTCAGCCGCATCTCCGGTACGACTGCTATCAGCGGCGCGGTGGATTCCAGCTTCACACTGGTGGAGAGCAAGCGCGGCAGCGGACAGGCTGTGCTGCACTGCATCGGGCGGGACATCGAGTATCGGGAGATCGAACTGAAACGCAGCGAGGAAAATATCTGGGAGGTAGTCAGCGACAGCAAGGAGGCGCGGCCGATGAAGTTGGAGAGCCGCGTCACATTTCTTCTCTCTGAATTTATGAAACAGAGAACAGATTTTATCGGCACTCCCACCGAACTCTCACAACAAATCGACCCTGCCGGTGTCGAGAAGATCACACCGAAGAAAGTATCCCGACTGGTTCTGCAAAGCGTTGACGCTCTAAGAAAAACTGGTATTTCCGCCTCTGTCAGAAGGAGCAATGGCAAGCGGCTCATCGAGCTGCGCCGTGCCGATAGTGTCGATATTCCCGGTGCCGGAGAAAGCGGCACTTGCGACCCTGCTGAGGCCACAGGAGGCGATTTGCGGGTCTTTCCCGGCGAGGTGGAGTAAACGCCCACAGCAGTACGAAAGCCCGTTTGTGGCCCGTTTTTGCGGAGG
This sequence comes from Candidatus Agathobaculum pullicola, assembly GCF_052117205.1. Classification (NCBI taxonomy): domain Bacteria; kingdom Bacillati; phylum Bacillota; class Clostridia; order Eubacteriales; family Butyricicoccaceae; genus Agathobaculum; species Candidatus Agathobaculum pullicola. The sequence goes on from NZ_JBQKJP010000019.1 coordinate 19,750, forward strand.
GTTACGGCAGAGGGAAGAATCACCTCCTTGGAGGTGGCCAGCATCGCGTTTGTCTGGTCTACGGCAACGCCGCTGCCCGACTCCCGCATGAATTCCGGGCAGAAGCCCGGACCCACTTCATCTACGATTGGGAGGAAACGACATGAAAAAAGATATTAAATTCAGCACTCGGATGACTTCTGAAAACCGCACGAAAATCAAAGCACTGGCAGCAAAATCCGGAATGTCTATGAGCGACTATGTAACTGCCTGCTGCCTGGGAAAGCAGGTGGTGGTCATCGACGACCTGAAAGAAGTGCTGAAGGAGCTGAAGTCCATCGGCAGAAATCTGAACCAGCTCGTCACCCTGGCGCACATGGGGCGAGTGGCTGTGATCGATTTGGAAAGCGTATGTCGAGCGTTCTCTGAACTCTGCGACGCCGTCCGAATGATCCTGGAACGAAAGCGGTGGTGACTATGGCGATCATCAGCTTCACCAACTACAAGCGGGGACAGAGCGGCGGATGCATGGGGGCCGTGATGCGGTATACCATGCGGGATAAAAAGACCGAGTTCGAGGGGCGGCGGTTGGTCACAGGCATCAACTGTCAGCCGGAATCTGTCTATGCGGATTTCATGACCACCAAGCGGCTTTACCACAAAACGGACGGTGTGCTGTTCTACCACATGGTACAGAGCTTCCCGAAAGGCGAAGCAGTCGACCCGGTCACCGCTCACACGGCTGCGCTGAAGCTGGCGGAGTACTATGAGGGATACGAAGTTCTGGTCTGCACCCACACAGACCGTGACCACATCCATTCCCACTTCATCATCAACTCGGTCAACTTCGATACCGGACGGAAACTGCACATCGCCAAAGAACAGCTGCAGGAACTGCGGCAGCGCAACGATCAGGTCTGTGCGGAGTTTTCTCTCCCTGTGTTTCAACCCAGGAAACGAAAGCAGAAAACAAAGGCTATGACCATCGGAGAGTATCACACGGCGGCCCGCGGTCAGAGCAAGAAGCTGCAGCTCATGAATATCATCAACGACTGTATGCGCCACGCTTCCAACCGCGAGGAATTTATTGCTCTGATGGAGAGCGAGGGCTACAAGGTTCGCTGGGAAAAGTCCCGAAAGAATATCACCTACACTACACCCAGCGGTTGGCAGTGCCGTGACCGCCTGCTGTTCGGTGACAAATACTTGAAGGAGAACATGGAATATGAATTCAGGATCAGAGAAGAAATTATCTATGGACGAGCTCATGGCCCTGAACCGGCCCGAGCCTTCACCGCAGCCGACAGCGCAGGAGTCGAGTTCACCGATCACACCCATCGTCATTCAGTGTCCGCTGCCGGAGGCTCTGACGATGCTGACACAGAAAACAGAATCCATCGGGTGGGAAGTGCGTGGGATGCGGGAGTATCTTCCGAACCTGAGATCCCACACGGATCTGACAGCAGTACAGAACAGCATGGCGGAGATCCAGAAATCGTTGACGGAGATGACCACTCTGCTGGAACAGGCTGGGAAGAAGAAAGAAAAGCGTACCTGCAAATGGCTGGACTGGCTTCCGGACTTCGACCTGATCGTAGTGGCCAAATGGATCGTGCTGGTGCTGCTCATCGTGGGCGCGCTGCTGGGGATGGGGTATGGCACAGCGACAGTGGTCAGCAATATCCGCAACCTGTTTCTATGAAGCCGCTCTACGCTGGACTGTATGGTCTGGCGGCAACCGGAGCGTTATTGGAAGATGGTAACGAAGATGCCGAGGAACGTTACCGCCGTATCCAGGCAGAACAGGAATCCAAAAATATCGGCGCGGTCATCGGACTGGTGGCTGGCGTAGCCATGGTGCTCACGCAGGATGAGCAACCAGCTACAGAACAGCAGTGGTCCGAAGATCAGCAGGCAGAACAAGCACAGCAGCAGACCATGTAACGGTCTGCTATTTTTATTGCCCAAATTGATTTTGGGGGAAAGGATCTTTATGAAAAGCGAATACGAGATCTATCGAGATACTGGAATCCTTGGCGGCTATATCCCTGAGCGCGTTGTTGCCCGCCGTGATGAGAATACGGTCACGCCCATTTTCCGTGACACTTCGTATTGGTATACGGACAAAGGGTTGGAACTGCACCGTGAAATGATCGTGGGTGAGAGAAGATTCCTCATTCGTTCCATCCTCTCCAACGCTGAGAAAGCGAGAACACCTACGGAGCAAATGCTCCAAATCATCGACAGCGATTTGGAAAAAGGCTCGATTTAAGAATAGACTTTGGGCAGGAGATGCGGTATGTTTGTTGATACCGTATCGGCTTGCCCGGAAAGGAGTAACAATGGCAAGCAACGAAAAATACACCATCCTCTATGGCCGGCTGAGTCAGGAGGATACACAGAAAGCAAACAAGACGGATGACTCCAACAGCATCCAGAATCAGAAACTTCTGCTGGAGAAATACGCTGCTGAGAAAGGCTTCACCAATACCCTATTCCTGTATGACGATGGCTACTCCGGGACTAACTTCAACCGCCCCGGCTGGCAGCAGGTCATGGAGATGATGGAAAACGGTCAGGTGGAAACCCTCATCGTGAAGGACATGTCCCGGCTGGGCCGTGAGTACCTTCAGGTGGGTCAGTACACCGAACTCATCTTCCCCAGCTACGGTGTACGCTTCATCGCCGTCAATGATGGCGTGGACAGCCTGTACGAGTCTACCAACGACTTCACACCCTTCCGGAATCTCATGAATGAATTCTATGCCAAGGACTGCAGCAAGAAAGGCCGCTCCGTAGTTCGGCTCAAAGCCGAAACTGGCGCCAGAGTTTCCTCCCGTCCACGCTATGGGTATATGAAAGACCCGGCAGACCCCAAGCGACACATGGTACCTGACCCGGAAACAGCTCCGGTGGTACGGTATATCTTCGACCTCTGTCTTTCCGGAAAAGGACCTTCCCAGATTGCAAAGCAGCTCAAGAAGGACAAGATCCCCACGCCCGGTTATCACTACTACCAGAAGAATAGCGTAGAGCTGACCAACACCAATATTACCGAACCCTATAATTGGTCCAGCAAAACGATTGCCGGAATTCTGGAAGATGAGACTTATCTGGGCCACACTATCAACCTGAAGTCCACCACGCTGTCCTTCAAGAACAAGAAGCGTATCGAGCGTCCGGAATCTGAGCAGCTCCGCTTCGAGAACACCCATGAAGCACTTATTACGCAGCAGACTTGGGAGATCGTACAGGAGATTCGCAAACACAAGCGGCGTCCGGCAAAAATGGAGGAGCAGAATATCTTCTCTGGATTGATTTACTGCATGGACTGCGGTGGCACGCTGGTACTGCACCGGGCGCATACCATGGATGCGGTAAAGAACAACTTCATGTGTTCCGTCTATAAGAAGAAAGGTAAGGACGCCTGCACAGCTCACTACATTCGGGAGCAGGAGCTCAATGCCATCCTTCTGGATGACATCCGCCGTGTCACACATTTCGCCCGTCAGAACGAATTACGATTCGCAGAACACATCCGCAAGAAGCAGGGCAAGGAGGCGCAGCAGGAAATCACGGTGCTCCAGAAGAAGATCGACACCATGCAGAAGCGCCAGACCGAGCTTTCGAAGCTGTTCAAGCGACTCTACGAGGACAGCGTCCTTGGCCGTATCCCGGACGAGCAGTACCGCATCCTGTCTCGGGAGTACACCACCGAACAGAAAGATATCCAGGAGCAGCTTCCTTCTATGGAAGCACGGCTTCAGGAACTGAAAGACTCCAGCTCCGACATCGCCCGGTTCATCGAGAACGCCAAACGGTACAGTGAGATTCCGGAGCTGACCTCTGAGATCCTGCGCATCTTCATCAAGCGGGTAGAGGTCGGAGAGCGTGCGGAGAAATACTCCCGCACAGCACCGCAGGAGGTACGCATCTACTACCGTGACATCGGTCTGGTGGATGAACTGCCTCAGAGCATGGCCGAGGCTGTGGCTGAGCAGGTACCCGTTGAGGTCGCATGAACAGAAAAGGGAGGCTGTGCTAAAACACAGCCTCCCTCCACAGGAACAAATATTAACTTATTTGGGTAGGTTCACAAATTGTCCCTATGAAACGCCGGAGAATGCTGCGAAGCCTTTTTTGTCGTATGAGCAAAACAAAATCAATCCTGAAACAACGGTGTGGAGAAGTAGCGCTCGGCTGTATCGGGCAGAATGGTGACAACGGTTTTGCCAGAACCGAGTTTTTTGGCAAGCTGGATGGCTGCCGCAACATTGGTACCGCTCGAGATACCGCACATGAGTCCTTCCAAGCGCGCCAGATCTTTGGCGGTCTGGATAGCCTCGTCATCGGTGACGATGTAAAGATGATCGTAAATCTTCGTGTTTAGGTTGTTCGGGATAATACCGTCTCCAATACCCATCTGCAAATGGGTGCCAATCGAGCCGCCCGAGAGGATAGCTGCGTTTTCCGGCTCGACTGCCCAGATTTCCAACTGGGGATTTTGTGCCTTGAGCACTTCGCCAATGCCGCTTATCGTGCCGCCGGTGCCAAAACCGGAGCAGAAGCCGTCGATTGGGCCGCCAACCTGTTCGAGAATTTCCGTGGCGGTGTGATGACGGTGAACAGCGGGATTGGCCGGATTGTCGAACTGTCCAGGAACAAAGACCTTTGGGTCATTTTTAGCCATTTCGTCTGCAATTCGTTGACATTCTGCAATACAATCGCCGATATTGCCGGCATCATGTACCAAAATTACTTCAGCGCCATAATGCTGTACCAGCTTGCGGCGCTCTTCGGAGACCGAATCCGGCATAATAATTTTAACCTTGTAGCCCTTCACTGCACCGCAAAGCGCAAGGCCAATGCCCTGATTGCCGCTGGTGGGTTCTACAATAATGGTATCCGGTCCGATTAAGCCGCGCTGCTCAGCGTCCTCGACCATATTGAGTGCCGTGCGCGTTTTGATGGATCCGCCGACGTTTAAGCCCTCGAATTTGACAAGCACCTCGGCGCAGTCTGCGGGAACCATACGGTTCAAGCGTACTATCGGCGTGTGGCCGACTGCTTCCAGGATATTGCTGCATATCATCGTAAAATCTTCCTCTCAAACGTGTCTGACATACATTATAGCACAACTTTCTGCATAAGGATAGAATGGATTGACCAAATAGAGTCAATCCAACCTTCTTTTTTTGGAGTTTATGCAGGGAGGAGGTGAAAGGTGATGGAAATTCATTTTCAGCAGGCCAATTCAGGGAATTATCTGTCCGCTGCACGTGGGAAGAAGGAAATTCTTTATCTGGTGATTCATTTTACGGCGAACGACGGTGATACCGCCAAAAATAATGTAGATTACTTTAAAAATTCCAATATTTCTACTTCAGCCCATTATTTTGTCGACGAAAACGAAGTATGGCAGTCCGTGCGTGATGCGGATATTGCGTGGCATTGCGGAACCAAAGGTACTTACTTTCATCCATATTGTCGCAATGCCAACAGCATCGGCATTGAGCTGTGCAGTCGCATCAAGAGCGGCAAATATTATTTTCAACCGGGTACGGTGGAAAACGCGGTGCAGTTGGCGCGTATGCTGATGCAAAAGTACGGCATTGCGCCCGACCATGTGGTGCGGCACTATGATGTGACGCATAAAAACTGTCCTGCGCCGTTTGTGGAAAATGCAGCGGCATGGCAGGACTTCAAGAGGAGACTGACAGAGGAGGTGGATGATATGACGGTAGATGAGGTCAAGAACCTGATTGCGCAAAGTAAAACAGTGTACAGCACCGTAGCATCCGTGCCAGAGTGGGGGCGTGCGACGGTGGAAAAGCTGGAGAGAAAAGGCTGGCTCAAAGGCGAAGGCGGTGCTGCGGGGCTCAACCTTCCGGAGGAGATGCTTCGTGTGCTTGTCATAAATGACCGGGCAGGCATTTATGGGGATTGAGTAATAAAAAACGGCGAAAGCAACATGCTTTTGCCGTTTTTTCTTCTATTTATAGAAATCATTCGAGATTGCCACATATGCTGGAAACTTCTTTTCGTCCATCATTGGGCGGCATTGCAACGCATGCAATTATGGGGGATATCATGGTCCAACGCGCAACATTGTGCATCGGCATCTCGCTGCGTGCTTTCTGCGCAAGCCTTTTGGAGATGAGCCATGCTCTCGCGCAGGCTATTTTGGGCTTTATGATTCTGGTGATTTACGGTTTCGGTTTGGTCATCTTTATGCCAATAAAAATTTGCGCTGCATGTTGTCAAAACAACATACAGCGGGGGAGGATTACGTTATACTGAGGACAATCGAAATACATGGGAGGATACCGCGATGATGCGTAAAATTATTGAGATTGATGAAGCAAAGTGCAATGGCTGCGGCCTGTGTGCGAATGCGTGCCACGAGGGTGCCATCGGCATGGTGGACGGCAAAGCCAAGCTGTTGCGCGATGATTACTGCGACGGACTGGGTAACTGTCTGCCAGTTTGTCCGACTGGAGCAATTACATTTGTCGAGCGGGAGGCTGCGGCCTACGACGAAGCGGCAGTACAGGCTAATCTGAGCGCGAAGCAGGCACAGCAGCCGTTGGCTTGCGGTTGTCCCGGCAGTCAGGCGCGCGCAATTGAGCGCACGACAGCTGCGCCGACAGCTTCGGCTGTGCCTGCGGCATCTGAACTGCGTCAGTGGCCGGTACAGATCAAGCTGGTTCCGGTGCATGCGCCATACTTTGACGGGGCGCACCTGCTGGTCGCGGCGGACTGTACGGCCTATGCTTACGCAAACTTCCATCAGGACTTTATCCGGAATAAGATTACTCTTATCGGTTGCCCAAAACTGGACGAAGGCGATTATAGTGAAAAGCTGACCGAAATCATTCGCAGCAATAACATTAAAAGCGTTACAGTTGTGCGCATGGAGGTGCCGTGCTGTGGCGGTATCGAACATGCGGTGCGTACGGCATTGCAGGCGAGCGGCAAGTTCCTGCCGTGGCAGGTGGTTGTCGTTTCGACCGACGGAAAGATTCTTGAGCAGTAAGCTGATAGGCAAAACCGTCTGTTTGTGCTACAATGAAAGCGAAACATGGCATAAACGGAGGGGAACGGATGAATACGTTGGATGTAGTACATGATTTTTTGCGGCGTCAGGTGAAGACGGGCGCATTCTGCATTGACGCGACGGCAGGAAAGGGGCGCGACACTGCGCTGCTGTGCCGTTTGGCTGGCCCGAAGGGCCGCGTGCTCGCGTTTGATGTACAGCAGGATGCTGTGTCACAGACCTGCGCGTTGCTGGAAACGCAGGGCCTGAACGCTGAGGTTGTATTGGACAGCCATGCGAATATGGCGCGTTACGCCGCACCGGAAAGCGTGGACTGCATTGTGTTCAATTTCGGTCGGCTGCCGGGCGGAGACCCGAAAATCTTCACTACCGCTGCGTCATCTATTCCGGCAATCGATGCGGGGCTATCGCTGCTGCGCCCGGGCGGTGTGATGGCACTTGCACTCTATTATGGCAAAGAAAACGGATATGAGGAGAAAAATGCGGTTTTACAGCATCTAAAATTGTTGAATGATCGAACCTTCACTGTTCTGGCCTGCGACTGGCTCAACCGGAAGCATGACCCACCGCTGCCTATTTTTATCTGGAAAGAATAACGCGGATATGCTATAATCGGCAGGAAGGAGGGATGCAGCATGCCTTGGTGCCCCAAGTGTAAGGCAGAATACCGGGAGGGATTCACAGAGTGCAGCGCCTGTCATGTGCCGCTGGTGGATGGCTTGCCTGAAGAAAATGCGGCGTCAAAACGGGAAAAGTTTGTCCTGCCGGACGGCATGGAAAAGCCAATTGTGGTTTACACGGCTAAAAATCGACTGGAGGCCACGACAATCTGTGATATGCTGCATGAAAACGATGTAGTGGCATACGACCGCCCAGCTTCTTTCGGTCAAATCGTTGATTATACCGGTGCAGACAGCCGTTTTGGTCTGTCGATTATTGTGGACGCGAGTCAAACCGCACGGGCGCGAGAACTGATTGAAGAGATGCACCGCAACCTTTCGGAAACGCCGATTGATGAGGAAGCGCTGGCGCGTCTGGCAGAAGAACAGGCAATGGACATGCCCGAGCAGCCTATGGAGGACAATGTTTCTTTCAAGCTGCTGCCGCTGGTGATTGGTGTGATCGTGGTCGCGCTGGCGCTGCTGTATTTGGTGGCGAATTGAAGGAGGCGAATTTATGCCGTGGTGCCCAAAATGCGGAGCAGAGTTTCGCAAGGGATTCACTGCCTGTAATACGTGTCATGTCAAGCTGATCGACCATAAGCCGGACGGTACGGAGACGGTGGAAGAGCTTTCGTCGCCGCCCGAGGGCTGGGAGCGCGAAAGCCCGAAAAAGCAGCGCATGCTGCGTATTCTGCGTGCGCTGACGATGGTGCTGCTGGCGCTCGCGGCGGCGCTGTTGCTGCAAAACATGTGAAAGTATGAAAAAAGCGTGCACTCCATTGGAGTACACGCTTTTTTGTTGTCTTATTCAAGGATATCGTCAAACAGGCCGGTGAAGTCCAGCGTTGCGAAGTAATCCTTCGGAGTTTCCGCACGGCGAATGAGTTCTACCGAGCCGTCTTCGTGCAGCAGCAGCTCTGCCGAGCGCAGCTTGCCGTTGTAGTTATAGCCCATCGAGAAGCCATGTGCACCGGTATCGTGGATATAAATATAATCGCCGATATCAATGCGGGGCAGGTTGCGGTCGATGGCAAATTTGTCATTATTTTCGCACAGACCGCCGGTTACGTCATAGGTGCGGTCGTGCAGCGCGTTTTCCTTGCCCAGTACAGTGATGTGGTGGTATGCACCGTACATCGCCGGACGCATCAGATTGGCCGCGCACGCATCCAGACCCGCATATTCCTTGTAGGTATGCTTGTGATGGATGCACTTGGCGACCAGCGCACCGTACGGCCCAAGGATAAAGCGGCCCATTTCGGTGTAAATGGCTACGTCATCCATACCAGCCGGAGCGAGGACTTCCTCATACGCGCGGCGCACGCCTTCGCCGATGGCCATGATGTCGTTGGGCTCCTGCCAAGGCTTGTAGGGGATGCCGACGCCGCCGGATAGGTTGATAAACGCGATGTGCACACCGGTTTCCTTGCGTACCTCGACCGCCAGCTTGAACAGAATACGTGCGAGAGCCGGATAATACTCATTGGCCACCGTGTTGGAAGCGAGGAACGCATGAATACCAAAGTGCTTGACGCCCTTGGCCTTCATATACTTAAACGCCTCAATGAGCTGCTCGCGGGTCATGCCGTATTTGGCTTCCTGCGGGGTATCCATGATTTCGTTTTCCAGAACAAAGTCGCCGCCGGGATTGAAGCGGCAGGACATGGTTTCCTTCCACTCGCCGACCTTATCATAGTAGTCCAGATGCGTGATGTCGTCAAAATTGACGATGGCATCCAAATCGCTGGCCAGCTTGAAATCCTCGTTCGGGGTAACATTGGAGGAGAACATAATGTCGTGTCCGGTGATGCCGCAAGCCTTGCTCATCAGCAGTTCGGTGTAGCTGGAGCAATCGCAGCCGAAGCCCTCCTCGTGGAGCAACTGGATTAAACGCGGATTGGGGGTCGCCTTGACCGCAAAATACTCCTTAAAGCCCGGATTCCATGCAAAAGCCTCCTTGACTTTGCGCGCATTTTCGCGGATGGCCTTCTCATCATAGATGTGGAACGGAGTGGGGTAGGTCTTTGTGATATCCTGTACCTGTGCGAGTGTCAAAAAGGGTTTCTTTTCCATTGGTTTTTTCGCCTTTCCTTTTAGGGTTTATTCATCGAATTGTTTGCCGAGGATGCGCTCAAAACGGCGGCGCATATCGTCCTCGAGACGTTGGGTTTCAATCTGATCGATTTCCGCGATGCGGTCGTCTCGGATGATGACGACCATACCCTCGCCCAGCATAGCGGGAGCGTCGGTGCGGGGGAAATTGACCATTTTTCCACCGATTTCAACAACCACATCATCGCCTTCAAAGCGATCGACAATACCGGTCTGTTTCATGCAGCATTCTCCTTGCTTGATGACGGTGGGTGAAGCGGGAGGATTACGGTGCCGCGTTCCGCGGTAATGCGGATGTCGGTTACTCCCGCAAGGGACAGATTTTGCAGCGTTTGCGGGTCGGGGTGGCCGTAGTCGTTGTCTACGCCGCAGGAGATGACGGCAACGGATGGTTGAACGGTTTGCAGAAAGGACTGAGAGGACGAGGTTGCCGCGCCGTGATGCCCTATCTTGAGCGCATCGCAGCGCAAGGTTGGGTAATGTGCCAAAAGCGACTGTTCGGCGGCAGCTTCCGCGTCGCCCATTAACAGCACTTTCTGCTCGTCGGCCTGAAACAATGTGATGAGTGAACGGTCGTTTAGGTTATCACTCGGTACATCGTCCGCAGGACCGAGAAAGGTGAGCGAAGCGCCGGAGTCAAACGCCAGAATATCGCCCGACGTGGGAACGGTAGGCTGAACGCCTTGTGTTTGCAGTGCGTCCAACAGGTCGGAAAAAGAGGAGGTGTTCTGCGTTTCCGACCCCATGTAGAAATGCTCGACCGGAAACGTCTGAAGAACCTGTGCCATGCCGCCCATATGGTCGGCATGTGGATGGGTGACAACGGCTGCATGCAGTCGAGATACGCCAAGGTCCTGAAGATACCGGACAATCGCCGGTCCGCTTTCCGCCGTGCCTGCGTCTACCAGCACGGCCTGCCCGCCCGAAAGCAGCAGCGCTGCATCGCCCTGACCGACGTCAATGAAATGCACGGCGGTTTCATCTGTCAGCTGCTGCCGCGGGAGCAGGTGCTCGGCGGCCTGTAGAACGCCGCTCAGCACGAATGCAACGGCAGCCGCGCACCAGAGAAATATCCGAAGTTTGCGTTTCATCATTCCTCACAGGTGCGATAGGAATCGAATTGATCGGTAACGGCCTTGGACGGAGCGGGAGTGAGCAGGCTGACCACAAAAATGGCGATCATACCGCAGACAAAGCCGGGGACAATCTCATACAGCTCAAAGATACCGCCGGACAGCTGCGCCCATATCAAATCGACTACACCGCCGACGATGATGCCGGCATACGCGCCGTATTTATTGGTGCGGCGCCAGAACAGCGAGCAGAGTACGAGCGGGCCGAAGGCGGAGCCGAAACCGGCCCAAGCGTATTCGACCAGACCGAGTACGGTGCTGTTTTGATTGGTGGCGATAAAAACGGCGATCAGTGCGACCGCGATAACGCAGATGCGGGAAACCCACATCAGCTCGGACGGAGAGGCGTTCGGACGGATCTTGTTATGATAGAAGTCTTCAGTGATGGCGGAAGCAGTGACCAGCAGCTGGCTGTCGGCTGTGGACATGATGGCTGCCAGAATCGCAGACAGGAAAATACCTGCGATAAACACCGGGAAGATGCGGCTGACCATGTTGATGTAAATGGTTTCTTCGTTGCCGGCGGTGACCAGCAGGCCGTCGCCCAGAAACATGCGGCCGGAAACGCCGATCAGCACGGCGGCCGTCAGCGAAATGAGCACCCAGATAGAGGCAATACGGCGGGATTTCTTAATCGCGCCGGGCGAGGAAATGCCCATAAAGCGGACCAGAATATGCGGCTGGCCGAAGTAGCCGAGGCCCCAGGCGAGCAAGGATGCAATACCGAGCACCGTGTAGGGAGTATTGGTTGCGCCGTCGACAAACATATTCAGGAAGTTGGGGTTGAAGGCTTCCACCTGTGCCAAAAAGTCGGACGGACCGCCGAGAGAGCTAATCGCAATCGAGGGTACGGCGATGACGCAGAAAAACATCAGCAGGCCCTGAAAAAAGTCGGTCCAGCACACGGCAAAGAAGCCGCCTGCGAAGGTGTAGGAAATAACGACAACTGCGCCCACCAGAAGCGATACCATATACGGGATACCGAATACGGAGGAGAACAGCTTGGCGCAGGACACAAAGCCGGAAGCGGTATAAAACAGGAAGAATACCAGAATGAATACGGCTGCGATGACTGAAATCATGCCGCTTTCATCCTGAAAGCGGTTTTTAAAAAACTGGGGCAGCGTGATTGCATCGTTTGCAACCTTGGTATACTGGCGCAGGGGTTTGGCAACCAGCAGCCAATTCAGATAAGTACCTACGGCAAGTCCGATGGCGATCCAGCCGGCAGAAATACCGGACAGATATGCGGCGCCGGGCAGACCCATCAGCAGCCAGCCGGACATATCGGACGCCTGAGCGCTCATCGAGGTGACCCAGGAGCCGAGCTTGCGGCCGCCGAGAAAATAATCGGTCGTCGTTCGGCTTTTGCCCATGAAGTACATGCCGATACAGATCATAAAGATCAGGTATACGCCAAAAGCGGCGATCGTGATGATGCTGTCAAAGTTCATGTGTATTTACCCTCCCAAAATTCATGTTTATTATACATGGAAACTGCTTTTTTTGCAAGAACACGGGAAGAGAATTGCGAGGCTGGATAAAAATATACGCTTTGCACAATTTTATGCACATTTCTCTTATAGCAGTTATCAGAAACGTCTGCGCACAGAGCGCAGGCATAACAAAAGAGGCTGCGTATATGCAGCCTCTATAAAAGTGCGGAGGATTATAATTGCATCGCCCGTGCCAGCTTGCTTTCCGGCTCCGGAACGAGCGAAAGATGTTCGGCAAGCTCGGCGGCAAGCGCGTGAAAAGCATCCTCGCTGCCGGCGACGTATTCCAGCTCGATTTCGCACAGCGGTGCGGTTTTATCCCCGTGCCGCAGCGTGCCCTGATCAAGGGCCAACTCACACACTGTGTTGCCCAGTTGCAGCAGAATAGCACAGCGCCGGAAATTCACTGTGCAGATGACCTCCAGCGGAGCGGCGAGCGCCTGTGCGCAAAGCGTCAGCGGTGCGCCTTTTTTGGGTAGGATAGCAAGCCCTTCCGCGACCGTTTGCGCCATGCACTCGTATTCTTCGTGCGCACGCATTCCCTCCGGTGTGTTTTCGTTGCGCAGCTTGAGGCAGCATATGCTCCGGTCGTTCTCCTTGCGTATGCGCAGCGCGGCTTGCTGCCGGCGCAGTAAGCCGTCTGCCGTGTCGAAATACTGCGACTGCATATGCAGCGTCCGGCTCTGTGTGCCAATGCGGGAGGAGGCCCATAAAAGTGCCTGCCCCAACAATCCTTCGTTCGCGCGCCACTTATATTCCTTCTCCATGCCTTTGTTCATCAGCGCACCTGCCCGTTTCCGTAAATGATATATTTGGTGGTGGTCAGCGCAGTCAGGCCCATCGGGCCACGCGCATGCAGCTTTTGGGTGGAAATGCCGATTTCCGCGCCGAAACCGAACTCAAAACCGTCGGTAAAGCGGGTGGAGGCGTTGACGTAGACCGCCGCTGCGTCCACTTCGTCAAGAAACCGCTGTGACGCGGCGTAGTCGCGGGTGACAATGCACTCGGAGTGACCGGTGTTGAAGCGGTTGATATGGTCGATGGCCTGGTCCAGCGAGTCGACCACTTTGCAGGAAATTTCGTATCCAAGATATTCGCGGCCGTAGTCCTCGTCGGTCGCGGGCAGCACCGCGTCCCCGAGGATTTCCATGGTGCGCGGGCAGCCGTGCAGCACAACGCCGTCGGGCGCGAGGCCCTTGGCGGCCATAGGCAGGAACTGCGCGGCGATATCCTTGTGTACCAGCAGGCTTTCGGCGGCGTTGCATACGCTCGGCCGCTGACACTTGGCGTTGACCAGAATGTGCTGCGCCATATCGAGGTCGGCGGAGGCATCGACATACACGTGGCAGTTGCCCGTGCCGGTTTCGATGACAGGGACGGTCGCGTTCTGCACGACTGTGCGAATCAGCCCCGCGCCGCCGCGCGGGATGAGCACATCCAGATAGCCGTTTAGTTTCATCATCTGGTTTGCGCTCTCGCGCGAGGTGTCCTCAACCAGATTGATTGCGTCTGCGGGCAAACCCTCTGCTTCGAGCGCCGCGCGCATCAGCTTGGTCAGGCACATCGAAGAGTGGAAGGCTTCCTTGCCGCCGCGCAGGATACAGGCCGAGCCTGCCTTGAAGCACAGCGCTGCCGCATCGACCGTGACGTTGGGGCGTGCCTCGTAAATGATGCCGATAACGCCCATCGGTACGCGTTTCTGGCCAATCAGCAGGCCGTTGGGACGCTTGTGCATGCCCAGCACCTCGCCGATCGGATCGGGCAGCGCGGCAACCTGTCGGCAGCCCTCGGCGATGTCTGCAATGCGCTTTTCATCCAGCATCAGGCGGTCAATCAGCCCATCAGACAGACCGGCAGCGCGGCCGTTTTCCATGTCTGTGCGGTTGGCGGCGATGATTTCGTCCGCGTGCGCGCACAGCGCATCCGCGATGGCGAACAGGCCGCGGTTTTTATCGTTTGTGCCGAGTTTTGCCACCGCGTGCTTGACACGGCGCGCATCCTCAGCGATTTCCAGCAGTTTGCGCATGGTATTTCACCCCGTTTATTCAGAAATCGGTATTGATAACCGGCAAGGCTCAGCCCAGCCAGCCGTTGCAATAAGCCTGCACGCCCAGAAACGCGCCGATAGCCGCGCCAACGAGCGCCGCAATGACCTGCGCCTTGGAAAAAAAGCGCAGATTGCCGCCGCAGAGTACATCCGTCAGACGGTGAAAGTGAAATTTTGTCATACGCGCTCCTCCTCCCGTGCAAACAGCGTGCCAACCGGCTTGCCGTCCACAATGTCATACAGAATATCGTCCTTATCGCCGTTGGCCACCAGCATGGGAATGCCGGCGTCCATGCACAGCTCGGCGGCGGTGATTTTTGTGGCCATGCCGCCCGTGCCGTGTGCCGAGCCTGCGCCGCCCGCCATGCGGCGGATTTTTGCGTCGATTTTGCCTACATGTCCAATCAGCTTGGCCTGCGGGTTTTTGCGAGGATCGGAATCATACAGCCCGTCAATATCCGAGAAGATGACCAACAGGTCGGCATCGCACATGCGCGCGACCACGGCGGAAAGGGTATCGTTATCACCGAAGTTTTCAATGTGCTTGAGCTCTGCGGTAGCGACCGTGTCGTTTTCGTTGACGATTGGCACAACGCCCGTGCGCATGAGCGCAGTGAAGGTGTTGTGAATGTTTTCGCGCTGGTCGTCGTCGATGATGTTTTCGCGCGTGAGCAGAATCTGCGCGACGTTGATGCCATATTCGAGGAACATTTTGTCGTAAATGTGCATCAGTTCACACTGGCCGACCGCGGCGGCAGCCTGCTTCATCGCAAGCTCACGGGGCCGCCCGCCGAGCCCAAGTTTGGCAGCGCCCACGCCCACCGCGCCGGAGGAGACGAGCACCATGTCGAACCCGCGGTTTTGCAGGTCGCTGATGGTGCGCACCAGCCGTTCGATGCGGCGGATGTTGAGCTTTCCGTTTTCGTATGTCAGCGTCGAGGTACCCACCTTGACCACAATGCGGCGGACCTCGTTGATATGCAGCATAAATCTCACCTGTTGTTTGTCCGGCATCTTAAATCCGGACGGAATAGTTCATTTTTATTTTAGCACAGTGCAGCGTATCACACAAGGCAAACAAAAATCTTTTACAAATTTATGCGCCGGCATCGTTGTGTACAAAAAAAGTGAAGCAGACTGCGCATCTTTGCACAGATTTTGTGTTCCAAAAGAGGATGGGTTGTGGTATACTATATTTTATCAAATTATGCCTTTTAAGCGACTATTTTGCGAAAGGAAGGATTTGCATGGCAAATCGTGTGACCATACAGATTGCCGGACAGAAGTACACCATGCTGGCGGAGGAATCTGTGGAATATATGAATGAAGTGGCGGAGCTGGCGCAGCAGACCATCGCGGAGTGCGGCGGTTCGGCGTCGTTTGCGTCCACACGGGCGCTGGCTCTGGCGACAGTCAACCTTGCTGACGAATATATCAAGGCCAAAACGGCCGCAGAGGCTGCGGAAGCCAAATGCCGCGCGCTGGAAGCGGAAAACACTGCGCTGCGGCAGCAGGTCAACCGAAACGGCGCGGCGCATCTGAGGAATCGTCACAAATGAGCCAGGTAGAACTACTTGCACCCGCCGGTTCGCCGGAGGGGGTGCGTGCGGCCGTGCAGTCGGGCGCGGGCGCGGTGTATATGGGCTTCGGCACGTTCAACGCGCGCCGGGGTGCGAAGGGATTTGCGGCCGACGAGATGGCGGACGCTATCGCCTACTGCCGCGCACGCGGCGTTAAGACCAATATCACGCTGAATATCCTTGCGGGCGACCGCGAACTGGATGCGGCGCTCCGTGACGCGAAGTTTCTGTACGAGGCGGGCGCGGATGCGTTGATTGTGCAGGATTTGGGGCTGGCGCGTCTGATTCATGCGCACGCGCCGGATTTTGCGCTGCATGCCTCCACGCAGATGACCATTCACACGCTCGACGGCGCAAAGCAGGCGCGCGACCTTGGCTTTTCGCGCGTGGTGCTCAGCCGCGAGTGTACGCGGGACGAGGTGCGCCTGATCACCGAGCAGGCGGGCGTCGAGACCGAGGTGTTTGTGCACGGCGCGCTGTGCATGTGCTATTCGGGACAGTGCTACCTGTCGGCCGTCATCGGGCAGCGTTCGGGCAACCGCGGCCTGTGCGCGCAGCCCTGCCGCCTGCCGTATAACGGAGGCTATCCGCTCTCGCTGAAGGATTTGGCGCTGGCGGGGCATGTGGCGGAGCTTGCCGACCTCGGCGTGTCCTCGCTTAAGATTGAAGGTCGTATGAAGCGGCCGGAATACACCGCAATTGTCACGAAAATTTACGCTGATTTGCTGCGTGAGCACCGCGAGCCGACCCCGGAGGAACGCGACACACTGCGGCGCGTCTTTTCGCGCGATGGTTTTACCGACGGCTACTATACCGGCAAAAAGGGCGAGGAAATGTTCGGCACCAAGACCGACGTGCCGCTACGCGACGTGCAGTCGTTGTACGACGAGGCGTCGCACCGGTTTGCCGAGGGCAAGGAAGCGCCGCTGGTGCCGGTCTCATTGTGCTTTACCGCGCGCGAGGACACGGGCGCGGTGCTCAGTGCGGACGGGGTTTCGTCCGCCGCGGCTGTCGAGCGGGCGCGTACCCGATCGACCACGCCGGAAATGGTAGAAAAATCCCTGCGTAAGACAGGCGGCACGCCGTTTTATATCAGAAACTTACGCATTGAGATGGAGGATGGCTTGGCGCTGCCCGCCTCCACCATCAACGCCATGCGGCGCGATGCGCTCGCGCTGCTGCTGGCCAAACGCGCGGCTCCGCCGTCACGGGACTGGCTGGAGGGTCGGCTGCTTGCGCGCGATGACGACAGCCGTCCGCGCACCGGCTTTTGCGGATATACCGCGTCTGTGCGTACCAAGGCGCAGGCGGACGCGCTGCGCGACTTGGGGCTGGAAACCATCTATGTGCCGCTGGATGTTGCGGCGCAGACTGGCCTGCCCGCCGTGCTGCCGCGCGTCTTTTCGGACGCGGAGCAGCCGGAAATCGAAATGCTGTTGGGCGAGGCGATGAGTCGCGGCACGAAAACCGTGCTGGCGGGCAATCTTGGCCACATTGCGCTGGCGCGGCGGCTTGGCTTTGCCGTGCACGGCGACTTCGGCCTGAATGCGTTTAACAGCAAAACGCTGCATGCGCTGGCTGAAATGGGTGTGCAGCGGCAGACGCTGTCGGTCGAAGCGCGTCTGGCGCAGATTCGAGACATGCGCGGACCGCTTGAAACCGAAATGATTGTCTATGGTCATCTGCCGCTGATGATTTTTGAAAACTGCGCGATTCGCCGTCAGCACGGCGGCAAGTGCAGCTGCGAGAATGGCGTCACCTATCTGACCGATCGCCGCGGTGAGCGCTTTGCGCTGCTGCCCGAATATGGGTGCCGCAATACGCTGCTGGGCAACCGGGCGCTTTGCCTGCGTGAGGATGTGCGTCCGCTCGGCGTACAGACCGCGCGGCTGCTGTTTACGATAGAAACGCCGGAGGAGTGCGCTCGCATCGCTTGCGCGTTTCTCGAAGGCAACCCCTTGGAAGGGGAATTCACCAACGGACTGTATAAAAGAGGAGTCGAATAATGCAAATCGTTCTGGCGTCCGGCTCGCCGCGCAGGCGGGAGCTGCTGGCGCTGATTACCGAGGAATTTACTGTCTGTCCGGCTGACGCAGATGAAACGCTGCGTCCCGGTGCGCCGCTGGAGGAAGAGGTCGTGCGTCTGTCGCAGCTCAAAGCGCAGGCGGCACGGCGACTGCATCCGGAAGCCGTCTGCATCGGGTCGGATACGATGGTTACGATAGACGGCCTGCCGCTGGGCAAACCGGCGGATAGAGGGCAGGCATCGGACATGCTGCGCCGTCTGCGCGGGCGCACCCATGAGGTGCTGACCGGGTTGGCCGTGCTGCCGCCTGCGGGCGAGGCGCGCACGCTGTGCACTCGCACCCGGGTAACCTTCCGCGCGTTTGATGAGGATGAGCTTGCAGCCTATCTTGACACGGGTGAGCCGCTGGACAAGGCGGGCGCTTACGGTATACAAGGGCACGGCGCGCTTCTCATCGACGGCATTGAGGGCGACTATTACAGCGTGATGGGCCTGCCGGTGGCGGGGCTGCATGTGATCCTGCGGCAAATGGCGCGGGAGATGTGCTGAAACCCGCGCGTTTTGGAATATTGAAAGGAGCTTAGAGTTTTTGCGAAGACGTAACAGAGTGGGGTCGCGTTTTGTGATCGGCGTGGTGGTTGTGATTGTGCTGTGCATCCTGTCCGCGCTGTACAGCGGCGTGACTGGTAAACCGTCTCCGGTGACCCGTTTGGTCAGTTTTGTGACCACTCCCGTACAGAGACTGGCTTCCGGTGTGACCGGTGCGCTGGGGAAGGGTGTGGGATACTTCACCGAATTTGATAACCTGAAAGCGGAAAACGAGGAGCTGAAAAAGCAGATTCGTGATATGGAGCAGACGGTGCGCGATGCGGAGCTGGCAATTGAGGAAAACAACCGGCTGCGTGCGGCGGCAGGTCAGCCGGAACGCACGCGTGAGCTGACAACCGTCACCGCCGAGGTGATTGCCCGTAACCCGGGCGACTGGGCGATGACGCTCAGTCTGGATAAAGGCTCATCCCACGGTGTGGAAGTGGGCGATCTGGTTACCACGGTGGACGGTATGGTGGGATACGTCAGCGAGGTGTATTCCAACACCTGTGAGGTCACGACTGTAATCGACGTGGAGATGCAGTGCGGCGCGCTGATTACCCGCACCCGTGAAACGGCCATTGCCGAGGGCAATTACGACCTGATGGCGGAGGGCAACCTGCGGCTGAGCTACCTGACCGAGGATTCCAGCGTCGTCATCGGTGATACGGTGGAGACCTCCGGTCGTGGCGGACTGTTCCCCAAGGGCGTGATGATAGGCACGGTGGAGAGCGTGCTGCCTGAGGAAAACGGCATTTCCTATTATGCGGTTATCAAGCCGTTTGCGAATGTGGATACGGTATCGAGCGTTTCCATTGTCACCGACTTTACGGATACGACGGAGTGAGTACATGCAGAGAGAACAATTATCCATCCCGAAGATTGTGCTGTACATCTTGTTTGCACTGCTCATCTATGTGCTGCAGACCACTCTGTTCGGCACATGGTCGATTCGCGGCTATCACCTTGACCTGCTGCCCGCGCTTGTGGCCGCAGCCGCGCTGCTGGACGGTCCGGTGGAAGGTGTGATTATCGGTATCACGGTAGGACTGTTTTACGATTTGGGCTTTATCGGCGTGGACGGCCTGTATCCGCTGTTTTTCCTGATATTCGGTTTTATTGCCGGTGAGATGAGCCGTCTGACGCTCAGCGGAAGCTACGTGTCCATGGTGCTCATGACGGCATTTGAAATGATTGTGCTGGGACTGCTGCGGTATTTCGCCTATCTTCTGCCGCAGGCCGGTGCATCCTTTGGACTGGTGCTGCGTCAGATCATCGGCGGGACGCTGCTGGCCTGTTTGTTTTGCTTTATCATATACTGGCCGATGCAGAAAATCAGCCGTAAATTCGCCAACCGATGAGAAGCGAAAAGAGGAACCCCTATGGTAAATAAAACACAACTGCTGCGCCGCTTGATGGTACTGGGCTGCCTGCTCCTGCTTTGCGTGGGACTCGCGGGCGGTCAGCTGCTGCAGCTGCAGCTGATTAACGGAGAGAGCTATGTGCGCCGCTCGGCGAGCTTTTTGACGACGACATCCACCGTATCAGCGGCGCGCGGCGAAATTCTGGACCGCTATGGTCGGGCGATGGTGACCAATCAAACCGGTTTTTCTCTTGTGCTGATCTACTCTTCCTTTTGGGAGGATAAGCAAGACCGTTTTGAGATCCTGCTGGACTTGGCCAAGCGAGTCAAGGCAGACGGGGCGGCGGCCGCATCCGGAGACACGGCGGACCGCGATACCGAGGACGGTACGCAAACCGATACGGATACAACGCAGGACACGAGCGGTGCGGTACTCAATGACGTGATGCCTATTAGTGATACCGCGCCATACGAATATGTTGGCGCGGAGGGAGACACGGAGCGCAAAGCGCTGTCCGATTACATGAAGCAAAGCGCGGATACGCTCAGCCTAAAGGCCGTGCAGGATGCCAAAGCGGCTGCAAATACGGCGAATGAGGAAAACCCGCAGTACGATGCAGACGGTAACAAAATCGATCAGGTGTTGCAGATTGATGCGACTACACTGGTATCGGCTTCCGAGTTTATCAGCGCGATGCGCACCTATATGGAGGATAGTCTCGGCATGCAGACCGGCCTGTCCGACGCGGATGCGCGCACGCTCATCGGTCTGTATTACAGCATGCGGCGTGTTGGCTTTAACAATAACGCGACCTTCACACTGGCAGATAATGTCTCCATGGATTTGATTGCCTATATCAAGGAGCACCATCAGCAGTATACCGGTGTCGATGTGCAGAGCGAAGCCATCCGTAAGTATGACACGACCTATGCCGCGCATTTGCTGGGCACGGTTGGTGCGATGTTCACAGAGGAATGGACAGGCACGAAAAACGGCGGTCCGTATGAGAGCAAAGCGGGCTATACCATGAATGACACCATTGGCAAAAGTGGATTGGAGTCTGCGCTGGAGTCCTATCTGCACGGTACAGCCGGCTCGCGCACGGTGGAAACCGATTTGGGCGGCGACAGCATAACGGATCATGCCAATTCGTATGCGCCGAAGCCGGGTGATAATGTCATCACCACCATCGATCTGGAATTGCAGGAAGTGGCGGAAAAATCCCTGGCAAACTATCTGGCAGAGTACCAGCGTGGCGGCGCGGCGGTTGCGCTTGACCCGGATACGGGTGAGGTTTTGGTCATGGCATCCTACCCAACCTATAATCTGGAGAATTATAACAAGGATTACGACCAGATTTCCAACGATTCGAGAATTCCAGAGTTGAACCGTGCCACGCTGGGTTTGTATCCGCCCGGTTCCACCTTCAAGGTGCTCACTGCGATCGCAGGGCTTGAGGAGGGCATTATTGATGCCAGCACTACGTACACTTGTGACGGTACGTTTGAGTACGGTGGTGTCAAGTTCACCTGTAATAACCATGACCAGCCGATGACGCTGGATGTGACGCAAGCCATCAAGTACTCCTGCAACGTGTTTTTCTATAATGTGGGTCAGCAGCTGACCGGCGCGCATTTGGAAAACTGGTGCGATAAATTCGGCCTGGGAAATGTGACCGGCGTGGAGATTGCGGAGGATGCCGGTCAGGCGGCCGGCCCGACCGAGCGCGACGCAAACCGCAAAAATAACCCGTTGCTGCGCGAATGGCAGGGCGGTGACGATGTCAACGCCGCGATCGGCCAGTCGGATAACCTGTTCACGCCCTTGCAGCTGGCAAATTATATGGCGGCGGTGGTCAACGGCGGCACGCTGTATCAGCCGACGCTGGTCAAGAGCATCAAAACCTATGATTATTCCGACGTGGTCGAGGAAGAGCAGCCGGAGGTTGTGGGTACGATTGAGTTCTCGGATGCGACACGCAATCTGGTTATGACGGGTATGAGCGAGGTTACCGCCGAGGGCGGTACCGCAGCGACCACCTTTGCCGATTATCCGATTAAGGTCGGCGGTAAAACTGGTTCGGCGGAGATGTTTGAGCTGTCTGATCCGAAAGACCCAAACAGCGCGGTAATCGAATATACCAACGGCTTGTTTGTCGCTTTCGCACCGTTTGATGACCCGGAAATTGTCGTTTGCGTGGTCGGTGAAGGCGCGGGACACGGCTCTTCGGTCGCACCGATTGTACGCGATATTCTCGACGCATATTTTGCCGAGGAGGAGCCGGATACCGTCGAGTCTGTGCAGAGCGAAAACACCATGGTGCCCTGACGGCAAGCTGCGGCGCAATAAAACTTTGCGCAAATGCTTGTAAATTGGCAGTTCGTAGTTTATAATACAATATATAAGTTTTTCTATTTCGGAGGCGGTATGTTGAAGGTGATTCTGGTTGCGTCCGGTAAGGGCGGCACAGGGAAAACCTCCTTTACGGCGGGCGTGGGCACTGCGTTGGCGCAGCTTGGGCATCGCGTGCTCCTGATCGACGGCGACTGCGGCCTTCGGAATCTGGATATCGTGCTGGGCATGTCGGACAGGGTGGTTTATTCCTTTGCTGATGTGGCGGGCGGCGCTGTGCCGCTCGGCGACGCTATGGCGCGGCATCCGGAGTATCAGGGCCTGTACTTGCTGACAGCGCCGGTAGCGCTGCCTGCGCTCAGCGAGCGCGGCATGGAGCAGCTGGCCGTACAGGCGGAGGAAGCTTCGTTTGATTATATGCTGGTGGACGGCCCTGCCGGGCTGCCCGCAGAACTTTCTTTTCTGGCGCATATTGCAACGCAGGCGGTTGTCGTTACGGCAACCGATCGTGCCTGCATTCGCGGCGCGGAGCGGTGTGCGCGCAAGCTGGAAGAAGAATACTGTATCCAGCGTATTCGCATGGTGCTCAACCGGGTGCGGCCGCAGCTTATCTGCCGCGGCAAATCGGGCAATATCGATGACGCGATGGATGAAGCGGGGCTGCCGCTTCTGGGAGTAGTGCCGGAGGATGAGGATTTGATTTCCTGCGGCAACAGCGGAAAAAGCATTTTGTCCATCAAGCATACAGGTGCGGCGCGGGCCTTTCAAAATATTGCCCGACGGCTGGATGGCGAGCGGGTACCGCTTATCCGTATTTAGACAGTGCGATATATGGAATAGCATCTTCTCTGCAAAATATCAGCAACCAAACAGCGTTGTTTAACGCAATGATAGAGTGGAAACAGCATATATGTGGTACGTGGAAAGGGGATGTTTCGGAAATGAACATAGCGCTTATCGCACACGACCGGAAAAAAGAACTGATGGTTCAGTTCTGTATGGCGTATTGCGGTATTCTGGCAAAGCATGATATTTGTGCAACCGGCACAACGGGGAAATTTGTGGAAGAAGCAACCGGGCTGAAAATTGATAAGTGCCTGGCAGGTATGCAGGGCGGCGAGGAGCAGATTGCATCCCGCGTTGCGTATAACGAAATTGACCTTGTCCTGTTTTTCCGTGATCCCATGTCCAATTCACAATATGAGCCGGATGTTCACGCCATTGTTCGTCTGTGCGATATGCATAATATTCCGATTGCAACCAATTCCGCAACGGCCGAAATGCTCATCCTTGGCCTCGACCGCGGTGATTTGGATTGGCGTAATATCGTCAACCCCAAGAATAAAAAATAAACGACAGAAAGCAATGCACCGGATGGGCGGATGGGCCTATTCGGTGCAATCGTCTGTCTTGAGGAGAATCAAAAGATATGGAAAAAGTGAAACCCAGAACTCTGTCCGGCTTTATGGAGCTGCTGCCCGCCCCGCAGGTGCAGATGGAGCGTATTATGCAGGTGCTGCGCGAAACTTATGCCCTGTACGGCTTTTATCCGCTGGACACGCCGCTGATTGAGTCCTCCGAGGTACTGCTCGCCAAGGGTGGCGGTGAGACCGAAAAGCAGATTTACCGCTTTACAAAGGGGGACAGCGACCTGTCGCTGCGCTTTGACCTCACGGTGCCGCTGGCGAAATATGTCGCGCAGCATTACGGTGAGCTGACTTTCCCGTTCCGCCGCTTCCAGATTGGCAAGGTGTACCGCGGTGAGCGCGCGCAGCGCGGCCGCTTCCGCGAGTTTTATCAGGCGGATATCGACGTTATCGGCGACGGCAAACTGGACATCATCAACGAAGCGGAAGTGCCCAGCATTATCTATAAGACATTCACTTCGCTTGGCCTAAATCGCTTCAAGATTCGTATCAATAACCGCAAGGTGCTGGGCGGCTTTTTTGCCATTCTCGGCCTGACTGAAAAGGCGGGCGATGTGATGCGCACGATTGACAAGCTGGAGAAGATCGGCGCGGAAAAGGTGAGAGCCATTCTGGTGGACGATTTCGGTGTGGCAGCCCAGACAGCAGACGAACTGCTGGCGTTTATTGCGACACCGGGCGGCACACCGGGGATTCTGGCAGCGCTGGAGAACTATAAGGGCAAAAACGATGTATTCGATCAAGGGGCGGATGAGCTGCGCACGGTCGCGCAGTATATGACTGCTTTCGGTGTGCCGGATGATCACTTTGAAATCGACCTGACGATTGCGCGTGGTCTGGATTATTACACCGGTACGGTATACGAGACGGCAATGCTGGATCATCCGGAGATCGGCTCCATCTGTTCGGGTGGCCGGTATGATAATCTTGCAGAGTATTACACCGACAAGCAGTTGCCAGGTGTGGGCATTTCGATTGGCCTGACCCGTCTGTTTTATGTGCTGGGAGAGCAAGGCTATCTGAACGACAGCATGAACAAAGCACCCGCCGATGTGCTCATCCTGCCGATGACGGACGATATGGGTGCGGCCATTGCGCTTGCGACCAGCTTGCGTGAGGCGGGTATCCGCACGCAGCTGTACAGTGAGCAAAAGAAGTTCAAGCACAAGATTGGCTATGCGGACAAACTGGGCATCCCGTATGTTATTTTCCTCGGCGAGGACGAGATCAAGGAAAACGTCGTGGCGGTCAAGGATATGGACTCCGGTGAACAGGTGAAGGTATCGCTTGCAGACGCCATCACCCGTATCCGGGACGGCCTTGCGGCCAAAAATCAGGGCAAGGTTATCTGCGACAAGTAAGACCGGAGCTGGACAAATGAAACAATTGATCTGGGGCTGCACGGTTGTGGTTTGCGGCACCCTCACGCTGTTGACCGGGTTGCTGTGCCTAGGCATCCTGCTGCTGCTCATCGCAATGGGCGGCTATTATACCGGAATTGCAGTTGCGCTGTTTTTGCTGACGTTCATTTTGGCAATTGTGGGCGCATTGCTGATTGTACAAGGGAAAAACGCCGTGAATACGGCCAGTGTATATTTTCATACTAACGATAAGGATTGATCAAACATGAATGAAACTTCAATTCACGGAATGAAGCGCACGCATATGTGCGGCGATCTGCGCCTTGCCGACGCAGGTCAGGAAGTTACGGTCAACGGCTGGGTGGATCGTGTGCGCGATAACGGCGGCGTGCTGTTCCTGCTCGTGCGTGACCGCGCGGGCATCGTACAGTGCACGTTTGACAAGTCGGTCAACGCAGACCTGTTCAATATCGCGTTTACCTGCCGCACGGAGTTTGTGGTTGCTGTGCGCGGTAAGCTGGTTGCGCGCGACGAAGCGGCGATCAATAAGAAAATGCCGACCGGTGAGGTCGAGATCATTGCCGAGGACATCCGTATCCTGTCTCGGGCAGAGACCACGCCGTTTGAGATTGACGACTCCAAGGAGGTCGGCGATCAGGTGCGCCTGAAGTATCGCTACCTCGACCTGCGTCGCCCGTCAATGCAGCGTAATATGATGCTGCGTCACCGTGTAACCCAAGTAGCGCGCAATTACTTTGACGAGCAGGGCTTTATCGAGATTGAGACGCCGATGCTGACCAAGTCCACGCCGGAGGGTGCGCGAGATTACCTGGTGCCGTCCCGTGTGCATCCGGGTAAGTTCTATGCGCTGCCGCAGTCTCCGCAGCAGTATAAGCAGCTTTTGATGCTGTCGGGGATGGACCGCTATATCCAGATCACCCGCTGTTTCCGCGACGAGGATCTGCGTGCCGACCGTCAGCCGGAGTTTACCCAAATTGATCTGGAGATGAGCTTTGTCGAGCAGGATGACGTCATCGCAGTCAACGAGGGCTTCCTGAGCCGCGTGTTCAAGGAAGTGCTGGATATTGACATTCCGTTGCCGCTGCCGCGCCTGACTTGGCGCGAAGCGATGGACCGCTTTGGTTCGGATAAACCGGATACCCGCTTTGGGTTTGAAATCAAGGATATTTCGGATATTGCGGCAAACTGTGGCTTTGGCGTGTTCAAGGGCGCGGTTGAGGCTGGCGGTACGGTGCGGCTGATCAATATCAACGGCTATGCCGACAAGTTCCCGCGCAAAGAAATTGACAAGCTGGCGGATTTTGTCAAGACCTATCGTGCGAAGGGCCTTGCGTGGATGAAGGTTGCGGATGACGGCGCAATGACCTCTTCCTTTGCCAAGTTCCTGACCGAGGAGGAAATTGCGGCTATCAAGGAGCGCGCGGACATGCACGAGAACGATGTGTTGTTTGTCGTTGCGGATGCCTCTGAGGAAACGGCGCTCGTTTCGCTGGGCGCGCTGCGCTGTGAGCTGGCAAAGCGTCTGGGTCTTGCCAAGAAGGACGACTTCAAACTCCTGTGGGTCACGGAGTTCCCACAATTTGAGTATAGCGAGGAAGAGGACCGTCTGGTGGCCAAACACCATCCGTTCACCGCGCCGATGGATGAGGATATCCCGCTGCTGGATACTGACCCGGCCAAGGTGCGCGCCAAGGCGTATGATATCATTCTCAACGGCTGTGAGCTGGGCGGTGGTTCAATCCGTATTCATGACCCGGAACTGCAAACCAAGATGTTCGAGGCACTCGGCTTTACCGAGGAGCGCGCCAAGGAGCAGTTCGGACACCTGATTACGGCGTTCTCGTACGGTGCACCTCCGCATGGCGGCCTTGCCTATGGTCTGGACCGTCTGTGCATGCTGCTGGCGGGGTTGGACTCCATCCGTGATGTGATTGCCTTCCCCAAGGTGCAGAATGCGTCCGATTTGATGATGAGCTGTCCGGATACTGTGGATGCCAAGCAGTTGGATGATTTGTCCATTGCCGTTACCCGCATGGAGAATGAACCGGAAGCATAACAGCAGACGGAGAAAAGCTGTTGCGGCAGAGTGAGCAGCCCCAGTTTATGAGACAGTACAAAAAAGCCCTGAGTAGGAATTTCTTAAATTTTAACCGGAGTGGGGGGGGGGGGGGGGGGGGGGGGGGGGGGGGGGGGGGGGGGGGGGGGGGGGGGGGGGGGGGGGGGGTGTGGGGGGGGGCGGGGGTGTGTTGTGGTGTTATTT